>NZ_DFTP01000088.1:29337-30116 GCF_002381585.1 Marinimicrobium sp. UBA4209 | reverse complement strand
AACCGGTTTATACCGTGGCCGCCGTGGTCCCCGTTGCCCCCTATGGTGGGTTTAACGGGGTTGCCTGTGCGAACTATGCCTTCTTCGCGCGATACCCTTTATTTTTCACATCACGATCACGCACTTTCGCTTTCGGCTTACCTTTACCATCCGGCTTGCCCTTACCCGCAAACTTACCCGGCGCACGCTTATCGCCCGGTTTCGGACCGCGACGCTTGAAATCCGGCGCCGGACCATCGTTGCGCGGACCCGTGTCCTCGGCAATATTCAGCGGCCGATTGCGCACCCGCACCTTCTTCAGCAACTGCATCACCTCCGGCGACATACCCTTGGGCAGATCCACCGTGGAAAACTCATCAAACAACTTGATGTGACCAATATACTGACTGTCGATACCCGCCTCATTGGCAATGGCGCCGACGATATCCCCCGGACGAACCTCATGACTGCGGCCCACATCCAAACGATAGCGCTGCAGGTCCGAATCATTGACGCGGGGCTTCGGCCCTTTGCCAGCCTTGGCTTCACGAGCCAGCTTGTTCTTGCCCTTGGTGCTGGGCTTTTCCGGACGAATCTCGGCCAGCTTCACCTGCAGCGGGCGCTCTTTCTGCACCAGATAGGCGAGGGCCGAGGCAATCTCCTCCGGTGAACGGTCCGTCTGATGGCTGAAATCGGCCAACAGATCGTTAAAGAAACTCAGATCCACACTGGTATCAAATACCTGCTGAATCGACTGCTTGAACTGATCAATACGATGAGCGGTCACGGCGGCGCCGGTC
>NZ_DFTP01000088.1:28868-29188 GCF_002381585.1 Marinimicrobium sp. UBA4209 | reverse complement strand
CCGGTGCGGCCAATGCGGTGCACGTAGGCTTCACTGTCGTACGGAATGTCGTAGTTGAGCACGTGGCTGACCCGCTCCACGTCGATACCACGGGCGGCCACGTCAGTGGCGATCACGATATCCAGCTTGCCGTTTTTCAGCCGCTCAATGGTGCGTTCGCGCAGTTGCTGGTTCATGTCGCCGTTCAGCGCGGACGCTGCATAACCGCGGGCCTCAAGTTTCTCCGCCAACTCCACAGTGGCGTTCTTGGTGCGGGCGAAAATGATCATGCCGTCGAACGGCTCGACTTCCAGAATGCGGGTCAGGGCATCGAGCTTGTT
>NZ_DFTP01000088.1:0-28674 GCF_002381585.1 Marinimicrobium sp. UBA4209 | reverse complement strand
CCCATGCGCAGCATTTCGTCGGCTTCATCGAGCACCAGGCTCTGCAGCTTGGACAGGTCCAGCGTACCGCGACGCAGGTGGTCCATTACCCGACCCGGGGTGCCCACAACCACCTGGGCGCCGCGTTTGAGCTGGCGCAACTGGCCGCCCATGTCGCCGCCGCCGTAAATCGGCAGTACGTGAAAGTTGTTCAGCTTGCTGGCATAGCGCTGAAACGCTTCGGCCACCTGAATGGCCAGCTCGCGGGTCGGTGCCAGCACCAGAATCTGCGGCTCGCGCTGCTCGGGGTTGAAGCGCGAGAGCAGGGGCAGGGCAAACGCGGCGGTTTTACCGGTGCCGGTCTGGGCCATGCCCACGATGTCTTTGCCATCGAGCAGGGCCGGAATGGCGGCCGCCTGGATCGGCGAGGGCTGTTCGTAGCCGACGGACTGAATGGCCTGAAGCACGGGTTCAGACAGGCCCAGGTCGGTAAACAGCAAGGGGGTTTGTTCGGTCATGGAGTGTTAGCCTCAATATGCAATAGGCGCGCGGCGGCCGGAGCAGCGGGATAATGGGCGCGGCGTGGTCAGGGGGTGTTGTCGGGTGATCAGAGGGTGCGATCTCGGCAGGTCCGGGGCCTTATCGCGGCACGTTGGGCGTGTGTTCCGCCAGTGGGCGGTCGCTTGGGCTGCACTCTTGCAGCCATGACAGGTCCCTGTCGTCTCAGCTCTGCCCCGTAACACCATTTCCCCAAACGCATAGAGGGCTTAACTGAAGAGGCGCGGATTATAGGCGCATTTCATCGCCCGCGCAATGTTATCCTTGTCGGTAACAACCTGATGTCAATAAAGGAGCGAATTATGGCAAGCGTATTTTCGAAAGTGATTTCCGGCGAATTCCCCGGCCATTTTGTCTGGAAAGACGACAAAGCCGTGGTCTTCATGACCATTCAACCGATTCGTGAGGGCCATGTACTGGTGGTGCCGCGTGAGGAGGTGGATCACTGGGATGACCTGCCGCCGGCCTTACTCAGCCACCTGATTCAGGTGAGCCAGAAAGTGACCAAGGGCCTGAAAGAGGCCTATCCGGCGAAGCGGGTGGGAATGATGATCGCCGGTCTGGAAGTACCGCATACCCATATCCACCTGGTGCCGTTGGATTCAATGGGGGATTTGAGTTTTGACCATGCGAGCAGCGCTGACGCCGAGGATCTGGCGGAGGCGGCGCAGAAGATTCGCAAGGTGTTGGTTGCCCAGGGGCATGGTGAAGCGAATTTGAGTTAAATTGGCCGGTGGGTCGGGGTTTGGTAGCGGCGGATGCGGCCTTCGGCCTTATCCGCCCTACACGACCTGCCGTGGTTTGCGTAGGGCGGATAAGCGCGAANNGCGCATCCGCCGTAACCCAAGCTGAACCCTATGTAACACGTCAATGTACCTGCCCATTGGTATGAATCAGCGTCACCACCGCCAGAATCACGAACAACATGAAGGCGCTGATGCGGGCGTACTTGAGCGGAATCTTGTCCATCAGCCAGCGGCCCGCAAACAGCACCGGGATATTGGCCAATAACATGCCCACCGTGGTGCCGATCACCACCATCAGAAAGGCGTCAAATTTGGCCGCCAGCACCACCGTGGCGACCTGGGTCTTGTCGCCGATTTCCGCCAGGAAAAACAGCACCAGAGTGGCCACGAATGGCCCGTATTGATGGAAGCGGCCAGGCTCATCGCTGGCCTTATCGGGAATCAGGGTCCACAGGGCGACAATCAGAAAGCTGCTGGCGAGAATCCAGGGCACCCACTGTGCGGGTATCAGGTCCGCCAGCCAACTGCCCAGCAGGGCGGACAGGGCATGGTTGATCAGGGTGGCGACCAGGATGCCGGCGGCAATGGCGTAGGGGCGGTGATAGCGGGAAATGAGAAGCAGCGCCAGGAGCTGGGTTTTGTCGCCGATTTCGGCCAGAGCCACGGCGAGAGTCGATCCGATCAGTGCTTCCATCAAAAACGTCGTCCGGGCGGGGCTGTTAGACAGAGATACACACACCACCCCGCCGGGATAAGCGTCTGTACCTCAGGTCTCATCAGCCCGACCCGTGCGGCGGAGCCGCAGGGTGGGGTGTTACTGCCATGCGCTGTGGCGCAATTATGTTGACAGTAACGCCAGCGATACTGCGCGCTGGCCGATTACTCCCCCGAGAGAGGGCTGCATTTTAGAAAGTGTTGCCCCGCAAGTCAAATGCGAATCGTTCGCCGTTCTCCGGCGGGGCTCCGAGGGGCCGTGGTGGCCGGGCTTCAGCGACGGCTGGCAGCCCCGCCGTAGGGCAACTCCGGCAAATAGGGTTCAATCAGCGCCAGCGCGTCTTTATACACCTGACGCACATCGGGCTTCAGGCCCACCTCCATCCTTCGGGAGAGCATGGTGATGGGGAACAGGCACTCCTCGGTGCCCTCGACACACAGCGCCCGGCTACGGCCCCGGTTGTCCTCGTAAATCTTCCACTCCAGCTCGTCCACTTCGGCGGCCATCACATTGCCCAGCACCGCGCCCAGCGCCTGAAGCGTCAACCGGTCGTCCTGATCGACCAGCTCCCGATCGACAATCCGCTGCAGCGTGGTCAGATCGCTCAGATCCTCGCGAATCTGGCTTCCGACCCGGGTGCGTGCCAGGTCGTCCACGCGCTGTACCTGTTGGGCCATGTGGTTGCGGTCCATCCAGGCCAGGTCCTCAATTGTGACCTCCTGGGCCAGAGTGGCCGGGCTGGCAAGCAGGAGCAGCAGGCCCAGACCGAAACACAATTTATTCATGGGTTACCTCTTTGGGTTTGGAGTCCAGTGCGGGAGAATCCTCGCCATTCTCTATCAGAGTGATGGGCTCCGGGTAGAGTTCATTCAAGGGCTGAGACAGGCCGGATTGTAACACCATGTGCACATGGTGGCGGCGCAGCAGGCGCGGCTCCGGAACGCCGCAGGCGTGGGCGATCAGCCCGACGCTGTAGGTCAGATTGCGCTGATAGTGGGCCACCCGCTCGGCCTTGTCGGTGGGGTCCAGGCCCCGTTGCAGTTTCGGGTCGTGGGTGGTTACCCCGGTCGGGCAGGTGTTTTTGTGGCACTGCATGGCCTGAATGCAGCCCAGGGAAAACATGAACCCCCGGGCGCTGGTCACGAAGTCGGCGCCGCACGCGATGGCCCAGGCCACCATGGAGGGGTTGATCAGCTTGCCGGAGGCGATCACGCGCACACGCTCTTTCAGGCCCGCTTCACTAAGCAGGTTGCACAGCCAGGGCAGGCTTTCCTTGAGCGGTAGCCCGACGTAATCCATCAGCGGTTGCGGGGCGGCACCGGTGCCGCCGTCGGCGCTGTCCAGGGTGATGAAATCCGGCGCCCGATCCACACCGCGAATGCGGATAGCGGCCACCATATCCCGCAACCATTGCTTATCGCCCAGCACGGTTTTGAAACCCACGGGTTTGCCGGTGACCTGACGGATGTGGTCGATCATATCCAGCAGGTCGTCCACCGAACGGATATCAGGGTGGCCGTTAGGGCTGATAGATGCGTGTCCTTCCGGAATGCCCCGGATTGCAGCGATTTCGGCGGAGACTTTTTCCGCCGGCAGAATGCCCCCCTTGCCGGGCTTTGCTCCCTGGCTGAGTTTGATCTCAAACATCTTGACCGATTCTTTGGCCGACAGCTGGATCAATTTTTCGTCCGAGAGTTTGCCGTCCAGGTCCCGGGCGCCGTACTTGGCGGTGCCCAACTGAAATACCAGATCGCCGCCTCCCTCTTCATGGAAGGGCGAGAGGCCGCCCTCACCGGTGTTCAGCCAGCAACCGGCCTTGGCGGCGCCTCGGGATAGGGCGCGCACCGCCGGCGCGGAGAGGGCGCCATAACTCATGCCGGAAATGTGGAAAAAGGCCGAGGTCGTGTAGGGATGCCGACAGTAGGGGCCAACAGTGACCGCCGAGGGTATGGCGGCGTCCTGCTCCAGAGTGGGGAAGGCCGAGTTCAGAAACAGCACCGTGCCCGACGGGTTCAGGTCCCGGGTGGAGCCGAAGGCCAGGTTGAGGTCGAGGTTTTTGGCTGCCCGGTAAACCCAGGCGCGTTCGGCCCGGTTGAATGGCATTTCCTCGCGGTCCATGGCGAAAAAATACTGCCGGAAAAATTCGCCCAGGTGCTCGAACCAATACCGAAAGCGACCGATCACCGGATAGTTCCGCCGAATGGTGTGTTTGCGCTGGGTAACATCCACCACATACATGGCGGCCACGGTGAGCAACCCGACCCCGATCAGGGTGACAAAAATCAGGACCAGAATGGTCAGCAATTTCAGAGCAAATACATCGTCGAACATGGCAACCTTCACTGTCGGGCCGAAAATGGCATTGGCGTGAGTTCAAGCTGGCCGCTATCATAAGGCTTTTAGTGGTCTGCGACCATGTCGCACCCCATACAACACCCTGTCAAAAACCGAGGAACCTCCATGAAAGCCACAAAAATCATAGTCAGCATTCTGGTGGCCCTGATCGTTGTCATCGCCATCGCGCTGTTTATCGGCCTGCGCAACCTGGACACTCTGGTCGAAGCGGCCATCGAGTCGGTCGGACCCACGGTGACCAAAACGGACGTGCAGGTGGATGGGGTACACATTGAATTGACCGAGGGGCGGGGTACCATCAGTGGCTTGTCCATTGCCAACCCGCAAGGCTATTCGGATCAGCCGATTTTTCGCGTGGGCGATGTGACGTTGGATATTCGCCCAAGTTCGATCACCGAGGATGTGGTGGTTATTGAGGAAATCAAAGTCGATGGTGCCCAGCTCAACGCCGAGCATCGAGACCTGACCCAGATCAACCTCAAAACCCTGCTGGACCAGATGAGTTCCGGCTCCCAGGAAGAAACACCCAAGTCCACCACCGCCAGCCCCGATGTGCGCTTTATGGTGGAGAAACTGAGCTTCACCAACGCCGGCTTGAGCTTGAGTTCGGACGAACTGGGCAATCGTGAATTGACGCTGAGGGACATCAACCTGGAAAACCTGGGTGACCGTCAGCAGGGGTTGACCCCGGCCCAGCTGACCCGGGCGATTCTCGACCCGCTTCTGCAGCAGGCCCGCCAGCGGGTGGAAGCGGAAGTGCGCTCGGAAGCCGAAGGCGCTCTGAAAGAGGAGCTGGAGTCCCGTATGTCCGATGACGATAAGGAAAAAGTCGACGCTGTCCGGTCATTGCTCAACCGCTGATCCACCTGCCTCCCCGGGGTTTCGCCCCGGGGATTTCCCCTTAACGTTTTTCTCTTCTGCCACAGAGAAATTGCATTCTGGCCTTGTAACCGATTACAATCGGTTGGCGTCGAACCTCTCCGGTCGACGGCAGCGTGCCAAAACAACGTCAATAACCCAATAAACAAGGTGTGATATGGTCAGGACCACCGTCTTTCACGGCCTGCTGGCGGGCCTGGTTGCCTTGCTGACGGCTTGCTCAGCGCCTCAATCTGACGCCCCGCAACAAACCGCAGGCTCCGTCGAGCCCATCACTGAGAACATTGATCCCGCCGCCCAGGCGCTCTGGCGCAACCTGCACCGGCTGAAAGGCGAGGGCTTTCTATTCGGTCACCAGGACAGCCTGGCGTACGGGGTACAGTGGCGTGATGACTCCGGGCGCTCCGATGTCAAACTCACCACGGGTGACTACCCCGCGCTTTACGGCTGGGATCTGGGACACCTGGAGCTGAACGATGCCCGGAACCTGGACGGCGTCCCCTTTGCGCGAATGCGGGACTGGATGCGTGATGCCTACCGCCGCGGTGGGGTGGTGAGTATCTCCTGGCATATGACCCACCCGGGTACCGGCAGCAGCTCCTGGGAAACCGACACCGGCGCCGCCGAGCTGCTGCCGGGCGGGCGATACCATCAGGACCTGCGCCTGGCGCTGGATCAATTTGCGGCGTTCGCCCGCTCCCTGGAAGTGTCATTGCCCGATGGCCGCACCGGACCCATGCCGCTGATTTTCCGGCCCTGGCACGAACACAATGGCGACTGGTTCTGGTGGGGCAAGGGGCCGACATCCGAGGAGGACTATCGAGCCTTGTGGCGCTTTACCGTGGACTATCTGACCCAAGAGCAACAGCTCCACCAGCTGCTGTTCGCGTTTTCTCCGGATCGCAGTCGGTTGACGTTGGATCAGTTTGAATCGTCCTATCTTTATGGCTACCCCGGCGATGACTACGTGGATATTCTCGGTATTGATAACTACTGGGATCTGGGCCATTCCGCCAACACCGCCACACCGGAGGAAGATGCCGGGCGGTTTATTGCCAGTCTGGGTGCCTTGGCCAAATTGGCGGCGCAGCGCGGTAAACTGGCGGCCATGACCGAAGGTGGCCAGGATACACTGTTCGAGTCAGACTTCTTCACCGAACGGCTGCTCAAAGGCTGGCAGGCGAACGAGTGGACGCGACAGATCGTATATATGCAGGTGTGGCGTAACGCCAATCGTGAGCGGGAGAGCCGGGATCACTTCTATGTGCCGTACCCGGATCATCCGGCGGCGGAGGATTTCATCGAGTTCCACCAACATCCGGCGACCCTGTTTGAGGCCGACCTGCCACCCCTGTACGAGTAGCGCTGATGCGCCGGGACGCAGGGAAGAGGGTGTCCGCTGGGCTGCCGTCTGTCGGCTGATTGACCGGCCCTGAGGGGATTTTCCGCGGCGCTTGCCGCCGCAGGGGACCGGCATCAGGAGCGCCGAGATGGGCGCTCGTAGGGGCGAAACTCCCGTCACTGCACAGCCCTCGGCGGACACCTGAGCCAAGTATAGCAACGGGCAGTCGCTATAACAGTGATTGCCATAGTCTATTGTGGAGCAAAAAAGCGCCGACATATGGTCGCATCGTTCTATGGCTGCTATCCTCAAGGCAAGCCTGTTGACGTGATAACGACCCTTTATGACCCCAGTACGGATAGCTCTGATCTACCTCGCGCTCGCCTCCTTGTGGATATTGCTATCCGACCGGGTGCTGTACTGGTTGGTCGCCGCAGACTCCACCAGCTTCCTGTTCTGGCAGACCACCAAAGGTTGGTTATTCGTCATCGCCTCCAGCGTCATCATCTACTTGTTGGCCTATCGGCTGAACTGGGCGCTCTCCCGGCAGCTCGATCTGAAACGCCGGCACCTGTCTCTCGTGCGCCGCAAAGCCTACACCGACTACCTGACGGGGTTGCCGAACCGTCGCTTCGGCCTGCGGGTCATGCGAAGGCTGCTGGGGCAGGCCGAACGCAGCGGCAAAGGTTTCTGTGTCATCCTGCTGGACCTGGATGACTTCAAACAGGTCAATGACAGTCTGGGCCACAGGGCGGGGGATCAACTGATCGTCGCGCTTGCGGAGCGACTCAAGGCCCAGCTCGGGCCCGGGGAGCATCTGGTACGCCAGGGTGGGGATGAGTTTCTGATGATGTGCGCCGGTACCGAAAGCCGCCATCGGGTGGCGGCCCGTACCGGTGCGCTGCTCGAAGCATTGACCGAACCGGTTACCGTCGACGGTATGGAACTGACCGTCACCGCCAGTGCCGGGGTGGCCTGTTATCCGGAGGACGGTCAACAGCTGTTGGGCCTGATGCGCAGCGTCGATCTGGCGTTGCATCACAGCAAAAAATACAAACACTGCTTCAACTTTTATCAGCCGGAAATGGCCACCAGCCTGCAGCATCGTTTTGATCTTCAGCAGAAATTACGCGAGGCGCTGGAAGAGGATGGGTTGGAAGTTTTCTTTCAGCCGGTGTACGAGCCGGTTGAAGGGCGCTGCACCGGCTCCGAGGCTCTGGTGCGCTGGCGCACGGCGGAAGGGTTTATTTCACCGGCGGACTTTATTCCGGTCGCGGAGCAGAGCGGGCAGATTCGCAAACTGGGCATGATGGTGCTCAGAAAAGCCTTTTTCCGTACGGTTGAACTGATCAGGGAGAGTGGTCAGCCGTTGACCATCTCGGTGAACGTTTCTCCCAAGCAGTTTGTGCACGGGTACATCGTCAGTGATCTGCAGCAGGCGTTGCACGAATCCGGTATCGACCCGCAGTGCGTGATTCTGGAAATTACCGAAGGCGTACTACTGAATAACGTGATCGAAGCGGCGGAAGTTCTCAATCAATTGACCGACCTGGGGGTCGCCATCTCCATGGATGACTTCGGTCAGGGCTACTCGTCACTCAGTTACCTGCGCCAACACCCCTTCAGTTATCTGAAAATTGATCGCAGTTTTGTGCAGGGCATGGATCAATCCCGGCAGGATCGTGCACTGGTAGAGGCGAGCGTGGCCATGGCTCAGGCACTCAATCTGAAAGTCGTGGCCGAAGGCGTGGAAACGCAAACCCAGAGTCTGGCGTTGGAAGGCCTGGGTGTGGACTACCTGCAAGGCTTTTGGCTGGCCCGCCCCATGCCGGGGGATGAATACCGGACTCTGGTTCTGCAGCAAACGGTCAACGCTTGATGCGCAGACTCTGGTGGATATGGGTCTTGTGTTTGGGCATTGCGGGCACGGCGGCCACCTGTTGGTTTATTGACGTTTCCCCTGAAACGATAACGGCCAGAGCGACGGAATCGACGCCTGAAAATGCACCGGCAATTGCTACGGACTATGAGCTCCGTTACCGCCGTTGCGACTTCCAGAGCCACTGGCGCAAAGACGTCCGCTGCGCCGACCTGTTGACGCCCGGCTATGCGACCGACTCGGGTGAGCAGCGTTTTCACCTGCCGGTGGTCATCCTCCGTTCCAGTTCGTCCGAGCGACGGGACGACCCGGTGATCTACTTGCCCGGCGGCCCCGGTGGTTCGGCCGGGCTCGATAAACACAGCATCGAATTCTGGCAGTCCTGGCAGGAATACAGCAATCTGCACCGTGACCTGATTCTGATGGATCGGCGCGGCGTGGGGAAAAGCGAGCCCGCGCTGACCTGCCCGGAGTATGACATCTACAGTGAGCAGGCCGTTGCTCAGCATATTGATCCGCAGCGGGAAGCGCGGGAAGCCGCCGAGTTGCTGCAAGCCTGTTTTGCGGACTTGGAGGCTGCGGGGCACTTTCGTCAGGATCAGTTTGGTACCCGGCAAAGCGCCGCCGATCTGGCCGCACTGATGCGCCTCTTGCCCTACGAACAGTTCAATCTGATCGGCGTGTCCTACGGTACGCGCCTCGCTCTGGCGACGGTAGCGTTGAACCATGAAGGGCCGCCGCCGGTGCGAACATTGGTACTGGATGCGCTTTACCCACCGGACCAAGGCGGACTGATCAGTTGGCCCGGTGTGGTAACCGAAAGCATCGAGCGTTTCATTCGCTGGTGCCAAGGGCGCCAAGGCTGCGCCGAGTCGGTGCCGGACCTGAACGCCTTGCTGATGCAGGCCCTAAAAACGTTGGAAAATCAGCCACTGGAATTGTCCGTGGACAGTTGGTACCGAACGGAATCCATCGAAGTGGTACTGGACGATCACCGAATGATGACCACGGTATTCAGCGCCCTGTATGACCATGGGGATTGGCCGATGATTGTCGAGGCGCTGCAGGGTGTTGTGAGCGAAGAGCCCGAACGAGTGACCCCGCTGGTGGAATCCTTCATCAACCAGGCGTTGGAGGGCGGCCTCTCAAGGCTGACGTTCATGGCGGTGAACTGCTTCGACCATACGCTGGGCACCGAGGCCGCCTACAGTGCGGAACTGGCCCGCTACCCACGCTACGCCGCCTATATGGATCGTTGGGACAATTACATCTGTCGCTGGTTGGGCTCCGCCGATGAACCTCTGCCACCCCTCGAACCGCCCGCCACACCCACGCTGATATTGGCCGGCGAACTGGACCCCGTCACACCGGCGCAGTGGTCTCGAGACGTGTCCCGTCGCTGGCCAGAGGCTCAGCTCTATATCGCCGAAGATGTCGGCCACTCGGTGATATGGTCGGACACCTGTGTAGAGTCAGCACTGGGCCGTTTTCTGGATCACCCGGAGCAGGAGTGGACGCCGGAGTGCGTGGCTGAGGTTGAATAGCGGTAAGAAGGTGTCGGGGCGGTTAATAGGCATAAAAAACCACCCAAGTTGGGTGGTTTCTGGTCTAGCGCTTGGCTAGTAATTTGGCTCCGCCTGCTGGGCTCGAACTAGGTGGATTCCACTGGAATTCACCAATGATTAACGGCGCGGCTGCGCTAATCATTGGTCCATAAAAAAACCACCCGAGGTGGGTGGTTTCTTCGTATTTGGCTCCGCCTGCTGGGCTCGAACCAGCGACCCAATGATTAACAGTCATTTGCTCTACCAACTGAGCTAAGGCGGAGTGGCGCCTTCCTGTCTGGAAGTGGTGCGTATCCTATAGTCCGGATTTGGATCGGTCAACCCTTTTTTCAGAAAAAAGTGCCCCTTTTGGGGTGGCCTGGTGACGGTTTGTGCAATTTGGGTGTTCTCTGTGCACTTTGGGTAATAACTGGTGCTTTTTC
Organism: Marinimicrobium sp. UBA4209; assembly: GCF_002381585.1. Lineage (NCBI taxonomy): Bacteria > Pseudomonadati > Pseudomonadota > Gammaproteobacteria > Cellvibrionales > Cellvibrionaceae > Marinimicrobium > Marinimicrobium sp. UBA4209. Next base: position 18,234 of record NZ_DFTP01000088.1, on the reverse strand, counting down.
AACGGGTTAGATTGAGTGGGCTGGTGCCTGGCGTCGGGTCTTCTGCTGGTAATCCAGGCCGCTTTCCCTATACTGGCGGCTATGACTGAACAGACACAAAGGCTGCCCGACGAGGGGAAGCGCAACCCGCTGATCGGCCCCGTTCGGGAGCTACTGCAGGCCGCCCAGGGGGTGGCCCAGACCGAGTTTACCCTGATCAAAGGCCTCAAGACCCGGGGGCTGGTGGATCGGGACTACAGTTTTCATCCGCTGACCCTGTTCCGGGTGCACTTTCAGGTGTTCAACGCCCTGCATCGGCTCCAGGAGGAGTTTGCCTGCCAGGGGCAGGCGCTGGTGATCTCGCCCCTGGCGATCTATCTGCGGCCGCTGGCGGACGGGGAGAGTGCCCGGGCGGTATCCGAGGCGGAGGCGGGGCCCTTACGCGAGTTCTACCTGGATTGGTCGTATTACGACAACGCGACCGAAGAGACGGTGGTAGAACTGCTGGCGGGTTTCTGGAAGCGTCTGGGGCAGGGGGCGGCTCCCTCCGACCAGGAGCGGGCCGATGCCCTGGCAACGCTGGAGCTGACCGACCCGGTTACCCGGGAGGAAATCAAGCAGCGCTACCGTCGTCTGGCGATGGACCACCATCCGGATCGGGGCGGCTCCGAGCGGCGCCTGCAGCAGATCAACGCTGCCATGGCGGTACTAGGGCGGGGTCGCTAGCCGGTGGCGCTGTTCTGGTTGCGCCAACAGGGTGAGGATCGCTACGAGGTCCGCCGGGCGGGCAACAGTCTGCGCCTGTACACCAACGGCGTATTCCACAGTCAGTACAATCCCGCCGAGCCGGTAACCGGCAGCGTCTGGGACCTGTTGTTGCTGCCCGCTTTTGCACTCCGGTCTGGGCGTCCGTCGCGGGTGTTGCTGCTGGGCGTTGGCGGTGGCGCTGTGGTGTGCCAGCTCAACCGGTTTCTGAGCCCGGACCTGATTGTCGGGATTGAGTTGAACCCGGTCCATTTGCAGGTGGCGCGAGAGGTGTTCGGTGCCTCGGCAGCCAATGTCTGCCTGCTTGAGGCGGACGCGCGGGAGTGGTTGGCACAGTATCGGGGGCCGGGGTTTGATCTGGTGATTGACGACCTGTTCGGCCATGTGGACGGCGAGGCGGAGCGCGCCATCGCGGCTGATACAAACTGGTGCAGCGCGCTCTGGTCGGTGGTGGTGCCGGGCGGTGCTCTGGTGATGAATTTCGAAAGTGAGGCGCAGTTGCGTGCGTCGGCGCTCTGCAAAGATCCCGTGATTCGCCGACATTGGGCCGAGGCGCAGCGCTTCAGCACGCCGCACTACGCCAACGCGATTGGCGCCTTCTTTCGGCAGGTGCCGGAGTGGGAAATGTTTGAAACCCGTTTGCAGGTGCATCCCGAACTGGACAAGCGGCGGGCGCAATGCCGGCTGCGGTATCGCCGCAAGGCCTTTGGGGTTTGATCGGGGTTAGCTGCGGAGCTCAATCACTTTGAAACCGTCCCGGTCAGCCAGTACCTCGGCGTGCGTAAAGAGGCCGCGGGCTTTCTGTTCCAGGGGAATAAACCGGTTCACCACAAACCAGGCTCGACCATTGGGCGTCAGGTGGGTGTGGGCACTGCGTAAAAACCGGTCAGTCAAATCCCCGCTGACACCGAACCCCTGATGAAAGGGCGGGTTGCACAGCACGGCATCAAAGGTGTCGGTAATGCGCTCGCCACAGTCGGCGCCGATCACTTCGGCGGGAATGCCATTGTGTTCGGCATTGTAGGCCGCCATGGCCAGGGCGGCAGCATTATTGTCGGTCAACACTCTCCGCTTTAGTGGCAGGCGCTGAGTCATAAGCCCCAGATAGCCGTAGCCGCAGCCGAGGTCCAGCAGGGTTTCAGCGCCGGAAGTCTGCAGACGGGGCGCCGCCTGTTCCCACAACATGGCACTGCCCCGGTCCCGTTTCTGCCAGCCGAACAGCCCCGGTTTGCTGAAAAACTGAACGTCATCGTCGGTGAAAATGGGGCGGGGAATGGTGTAGTCGCTGTCATCCAGTGGCGTTGCCAGGCGGTCGGACCGGACCAGGCGCGCGACGTAGAGTTGCCCCATTTTTTTGGCCTTCTCGCGCTGGCCCAGATACGCGGAGGCTTTGTCGATATAGGTTTTGGTGCCGTCGGTTTTGTGCCCGCACAGGACCAGCTCACCACCGGGCTTCAGGCAGCGGCCGGCTTCGTTGATGATGTGGTGCACGACCGGTTTTTCTTTCGAGACGCGATAGAACACTCGATCCAGTGAACCGTCGGCCCGAAGCGAGAAATCAAAATCACTGAAGTGGGTATTCAGGCCGGCGTGGCGGGTGAGTTCGAACTGATCCCAACGGTTGGTGATCACGCTGAGGGATGAAGCGTTTGGCGGGGTGTCGCCCTGGGCGTGCTCATCCAGACACCAGAGGCTGGCCATTCCCCGGGCCGAATGGATCTGTTCCAGAAGCCATTGAGAGGCGCTGTCAGACACGGGCGATCTCATCCTCGGTCAGCGAGCGGAAGTCGCCGGGTGCCAGTTCGGGGTCGAGCACAATGCCACCCACGGCGAGCCGGTGCAGTTCGACGACCCGATTTCCCGTGGCGGCGAACATGCGTTTGACCTGATGGTAGCGACCTTCCTGAAGTGTGACTCGGGCCCGCCGCTCGTCCAGTTGTTCCAGAGTGGCCGGCAGGGTCGGCTTGCTTTCATTGTTAAGCAGAATACCGTCGGCAAACTGTTTGGCGATATCCGGCGTAATAGGGTCGGCGGTGGCGACGTCATACACCTTGGCGCAGGCGCGCCGGGGGGAGGTGATCCGGTGGTTCCAGGCGCCGTCGTCGGTCAACAGCAACAGGCCGGTGGTGTCTTTATCCAGGCGGCCGACAATCTGCAGGCCGTCCGCCAATGCCGGCGGTAGCAGATCCAGCACGCAGGGCTGGCTGCTGTCCTGGGTGGCGCTGAGGGTGCCGGCGGGTTTGTGCAGCATCAGGTAGCGGGCCCGGGGGAGGGCAAGAAGTTCGCCGTCCAGCGTGACCTGCTCGTTCCCCGTCAGTGCCTGGCTGACACTTTTGGTGGTGACACCATTGACCTGCACCCGCTTGCCATAGAGGGCGATGCGCACACCCTTGCGGGACAGGCCGGTGCATTGGCTGATGTATTTGTCCAGGCGCATGGCCATGCCGAACTCGCTACTGGCCGATGCTCTTTTCGCCGGACTCTACGGTCTGGTAAATCAGGGTGTTGATGGTCATGGGGCCGACGCCGCCGGGCACCGGGGTGTAGGCGCTGACCCGGTCGACCAGGGGTTCGAGTTCAATGTCGCCCACTTTTTCCGGGTGGTAGCCGGCATCGACCACCACGGCGCCGTCTTTGATCCAGTCCGCTTTGATGAATTCCGGGCGGCCAACGGCGCCCACGACGATGTCGGCCTGGCGAACCAGTTCGGGCAGGTTTTTGGTGCGCGAGTGACAGATGGTGACGGTGGCGTTGGCACCGAGCAGCATCATGGCCATGGGCTTGCCCAGAATGGCGCTGCGACCGACCACGACCGCGTGCTTGCCTTCCAGTTCGATGTCGTAGGCTTCCAGCAGGCGCATGATGCCTTTGGGGGTCGCACAGCCGTAGGCTTCTTCGCCCATGCTCATCCGGCCAAAGCCGAGACAGGTGACGCCGTCGACGTCTTTTTCCAGGCTGATGGCATCGAAGCAGCGACGCTCGTCAATCTGCTCGGGTACCGGGTGTTGCAGCAGAATGCCATGCACGTTGGGGTCGTTGTTCAGCTCATCGATTTTGGCCAGCAGCTCGTCGGTGCTGGTGCTCGCGGGCAGCTCGATGCGCAGGGATTCCATCCCGATGCGTTCGCAGGCGTTGCCTTTCATTTTTACGTAGGTGGCCGAGGCGGGGTCATCGCCGACCAGAATGGTGGCGAGAATCGGGGCCTGGCCATTGCTGCGGGCCTTGAGATCGGCAACGCGCTGGGCGAGCTCCTGCTCGGTTTTTTTGGCGAGGGCTTTACCGTCGAGAATCTGTGCTGGCATGGACCGAATTCCTCATGCTGGGCTGGAGTAGAAAAGGGCGCTATTGTCCCACAGTGCTCCGCTCAGGCAAAGCGCCGTTGTGGTGTTGCAGGGGAATCAGAAAGGGGGGAAGTGGGGTGGCTGACGGGGCTCGAACCCGCGACAACTGGAATCACAATCCAGGACTCTACCAACTGAGCTACAGCCACCATTGCAAGGTGTTGCCCCCGATTGCCGGGGTCAATTTCAGGGCGCGTACTCTACCGAAGTTTTCGGTATGAATCCAGACCTTTGAGGCCTTACCCTGATACAGGTTTGTCGTCTGACGAGCCTTCCAATCTTTCAGTGGATTCAGTGCCCCACTTGAAGATGGCGCGCCCGGCAGGACTCGAACCTGCGACCACCCGCTTAGAAGGCGGGTGCTCTATCCAGCTGAGCTACGGGCGCATGGCTGGGAAATCTCGCAGGCGAGTGGTCGGAGTGGAGGGATTCGAACCCCCGACATTCTGCTCCCAAAGCAGACGCGCTACCAGGCTGCGCTACACTCCGCCGTAGACCGAATGGCCATCCAGTGGACGCCGTCATTCGCGAGGTGCGCATAATACCGATGGTGCCCCACCGCGTCAACGGTAAATTGGTCTCGCAAGGTTCGGGCGTTCGGTGGCACTTGTGTCTGTCACGGCGGCTCGTCAGAATAGCGGCTTACCAGATGTGAGGAGTAAGCATGCAGGATACCCCCAAGCAACACGAGGTCGATCACCCGCAAGAGGCCGAACTGGGTATGGCCATGAAGATGGGGATGCGTCGCCTGGCCTCCGGCGTATCGGTGTTGTCCACCCGTTCGGACGATGGTGAGCGTCATGCGATGACGGTCTCTTCGGTGACCTCGGTCTCAGACAATCCCGCGTCCTTGTTGGTCTGTGTGAACAAACAGGTGGCGCTGGAAGGGCATCTATCCACGCCAGGCACGCCTTTTGCCATCAATATCCTGGGGTCTGATCAGCAGGCCATCTCCAATCGGTGTGCCGGTTTCGAGGGCGATCAACCGCGCTTCAGTATCGGGGACTGGCGTCAGGGGCGGGATGAGGTGCCTTACCTGGCGGACGCCCAGGCGACCTTCTTCTGCGAGTCGGACCAGATTATGACTTATGGCACCCACCATATCGTGGTGGCCCGGATTCACGAAGTGAAGCTCGGTGAGCTGGCGGTAGACCCGCTGATATATGTCGATGGCGGCTACGGCGTACTGGCGCCCCGCTGAAACTCGGAAGGTATTTGGCGATGGCTTCGGTGCGCCTCGTTCGGGCGCACGGATGGCGTCAAAGTGATCCCGAAAGCGCGCAATAATACGCTTGCTTTATGAAAGTTTTGTGGCTACGGGAGTTTCGCGGTTAAGGTTCACTAACTGGTTTATGCACATTAGCAGTGCGGTACTTGTCAAGGGTTCCGACAGAGTGCGAAAACTTCGCTATATCCTTGGTTGACATTCGTAACATATTGATAAATAAAGAAAAAATTGAGCCGGTTATTTTTTGGACAATCTGTGCAACGGTCAGAGATGATGCGGGTTCGAGGCACTTTCCCAAAAAGTATCCACCAAGTTATCCACAGAAAATGTGGACAAGAAAAATGTGAATTTTTTATGTCTCCAACCCGCCTTCCTTGAATAGGTGGGTTGTCATCTCCCGGCCCGCCGAAGCGGGCTACACTTTAAAGCGATCGGTATCAATGCAGGACGGATCTAATCCTATGACCCAAAAGCTCACGGTGGCCGTACTCGGAGGCGGAAGCTTCGGAACGGCCATTGCCAATATCATTGCCGAGAACGGCGTTCGCACCTTTCTCTGGATGCGGGACTCCGCCAGTGCCACCGAGACCCAGTCAACGCGGGAGAATCGGCGCTACCTGCCGGGGCAGCGTCTGGCTGACGGCCTGGAGGTGACGTCGGATCTGACCCGGGCGGTGTCCGACAGTGACCTGGTGTTCGTATCGATTCCCAGCCATTCCTTTCGGGCGGTCACCCGACAGATTGCGCCGCTGTTGCGCAAAGAAGCGATGGTGATCAGTACGGCGAAGGGCATTGAGCCGGAGGGCTTCACCCTGATGAGCCAGGTTCTCGAGCAGGAGTTGCCCGACCACGCCATTGGCGTGCTCAGCGGTCCGAATTTCGCCAAGGAAATTGTCGCCCGACAGCAGACCGGTACCGTGGTGGCGAGCGAGAGCGAGGCGTTGATCCAACAGGTGCAGAGTTGCCTGCGCTCGGAGACCTTCCGGGTCTATGCCAACCCGGATCGCTACGGAGTGGAACTTGGTGGCGCACTGAAGAACATTTATGCCATTGTGTGTGGCATGGCCGCTGCCCTTGGGGCGGGGCATAACACCCAGGCGATGCTGTTGACCCGAAGCCTGGCGGAAATGGGGCGTTTTGCTGCCGCCATGGGGGCGAACCCGATGACCTTTCTGGGGTTGGCGGGTGTGGGCGACCTGATTCTCACCTGCACCTCGGATCTGAGCCGTAATTACCGGGTAGGCTACGCGCTCGGGCAGGGACAGCCTCTGGAGGAGGTCATCCAGGGGCTGGGGCAGGTGGCGGAGGGGGTCAACACCCTGCGCCAGGTCAAACAGAAGGCGGACGAGCTGGGTGTTTATATGCCTCTGGTTTCGGGGCTATTTGCGGTACTATTCGAAGGTGAGGCAATCGCCGATGTCGCCCGGAAACTGATGTTGGGTGAACAAAACCACGACGTGGAATATATGGGAGCAGACTGATGGATAGCGAAACTCTGAAAACCAATGTGACCTCGGGCAAGCATTGGCTGCGGCTGGTCTATATGCTGTTGTTTGCCGTACTGCTTTATGTCGCCGGGGTGGTTATGGGGGTTGTGATCGTCCTGCAATTCCTGTTTGCACTGCTGACCGGAAGCCCCAACCGGAATCTGCGCCAGTTTGGAAAGTCGCTGGCGCTGTATATTTATCGCGCTCTGGAGTTTCTCACCTACAGTAGCGATGACAAGCCATTTCCATTCAGTGACTGGCCGGAGGCTGAGTCACCAGCACCCCGACAAGACGAGCGGGAAGAGACCGGCGACGATCATTCGCGCAACTGAGGTGTTTGAATGAAAACCCTGTTCATTATGCGTCACGGTCAGGCTCAGACCAAAGCGTCATCGGATGCCGAGCGGCCCCTGACCGCCCGGGGTGAGGCGGATGTCGAGCGGGTGGCCAACGCGCTGAGCGACGAGCTGTCCGATCTGGATCAGTTGTGGGTCAGCCCTTACCGCCGCGCCCGGCAGACGGCCGCAATCGTCAATCAGGTCCTGGGCCGCGGGGCCGAGCCGGTCGAGACCGAGCTGCTCACCCCGGAGGCCGACCTCGAGGCGCTGTGTGCCCAGTTGCAGGCCTGTGAGGAGGATAACCTGATGCTGGTCAGTCACATGCCATTGGTCGGCGATCTTATTCATTATCTGACTGGCGCCGAACCGGGTCGCTATACCATGGGTACGGCGTCCGTCGCCTGTCTGACCCTGGATGTGGTCGCCGGTGGTGTCGGAGAATTACGCTGGCTCCGTCACCGGGAAGACTGATAATGGTGGTTCCGGTGGCGACCTGGTCTCGAATGCTGTGTTCCGGAATTGCCACCTTGATCCTATGGAGTGGAGCCTCGCTGGCGTCGACCGAAGGCGGCGAGCCGCTGGTGGTGCGCTACCCGGATATGAGCAGCCCCCTGGACCAGCGAAACGACTATTTCGAGCAACTGCTACGCTTGGCTCTGGAGAAAACGCGGGACGAGTTCGGCGATTACCGTCTGCAGGCGGTGCCCTTGCGCGTTCCCCAGGGGCGTATCCTCCGATTGCTTTCCGCAGGCGAAAAGATCGACGTGCTCTGGAGTATGACCACGCGCAATCGCGAGCGCCATTTAAGGCCTGTGCGCATCCCACTGACCAAGGGGATGGCGGGTTACCGGTTGCTGGTGGTCAGAAGCGACGATCACGCCCGTTTTGCCGATGCGACGACTCTGGAAGCACTCGCCCGACATGTCGCCGGGCAAGCGGCGGATTGGCCGGATACCGATATCCTTCGGCACAATGAGCTGCCTGTTACCACGAGTGGTTATTTTTCCCTGTTCACCATGTTGCGGCACGGACGCATTGATTATATCCCCCGTGCTCTGAATGAACCCTGGGCGGAAGTGGCGCAGCGTCCGGAACTCGATCTTAAGGTCGAGCCGAGGCTGTTGCTGCACTACCCTGCGGCCAGTTACTTTTTCGTGCGCCGCCAGAACGCGGCACTTGCGCAGCGGCTGGAGCAGGGGCTCGAGCGGGCGATCGCGGACGGCAGCTTTGATGAGCTGTTCTTCCAGCACCCGAGTCAACGTCCGATTTTTGAGCGCGCGGCATTGAATGAGCGCCGCGTGCTGAAACTGACCAATCCGCTGCTGCCGGAGCGCACGCCTCTGGATCGTTCCGAGTTGTGGTGGCACCCCGACATAACGGACGATGCCACCGCTGATTCGGCGCAGCACAAAGCGGGTCGCCCATGAGTCGCGAGCGGACCTTTTCTCTCCCGGGTATGACCCTGGCGGCCCAGGAGTGGGGTGAGCCGGGCGGTGAACCGATTCTGGCGCTGCACGGTTGGCTTGATAATAGCGCCACCTTCAATGCGCTGGCGCCGCTGCTTCCAGATACCCACATTGTCGCGCTGGATCTCGCGGGACACGGTCGCAGCGGACACCGCGCCGGTGTCGGCCCGTATAATATCTGGGAAGATGTTTCGGAGTTGTTTGAGGTGGCGGATCAACTGGGGTGGGACCGGTTTTCGCTGCTGGGGCACTCGCGCGGCGGGATTATCGGCATGATCGCGGCGGGCACGTTTCCCGAACGTATTACCCGGTTGGCCCTGATTGAAGCGCTGTGGCCGGAAGTGCATCAACCCCAGGCGGCCCCGCGACAACTGGCCCGCTCGATCCTGGAGATGAGTGCGTTGCGGAATAAACCGCTCAGTGTGTACCGGGATCTGGCCCGGGCGGCCAAAGCGCGTGCCAGAGGCATGTTTCCGCTGAGTATCGACGCGGCCCGGGCGCTGACCGAGCGTGGGACCAAAGCCGTTGATGGCGGCTACTCCTGGAGTACCGATCAACGGCTGCTCGCGCCGTCTGCGATAAAACTGACCGAGGATTACATCGAGGCGTTTCTTGCCAGTGCCACGGCGGATATGGCGATGATTCTCGGGCGGGACGGCATTCCGCGATTATTCAGTCATTATCGGGAGGCTCTGCAGCGGTTTCCCGATCGACTCGACTGGATTGAGTTGCCCGGAGGGCATCACCTGCATCTGGAATCCCAGGCGCCACAGGTGGCCGAATGTTTACGCCGGTTTTTAAGCGGTCAGGCGTTGGGATGGAATGAACTTCCCCAATGAATAGCTCCACTCGGTGGTTCGATCTTGATGGGAGAATGCCATGCGATTGAAGTGTTATCGCGCCCTGCCTTTTGTTTTGTCGATGGCGCTGACGGGGTGGGCCCTTCTGCTGGCCACAACAGACGTGGTTGCTCAGAATGGTACGCAAGTACCGGAATTTCTCGGGTTGGAGGATTTTCCGGAAGCCCGGGTCATGATGCGTGAGTACCGCCCGGATCAGACGTATGTGCTGGCGCTGTCCACCTTCAAGAAAGTCGGCGGAACCTGGTCGGCAGAGCGGGAGCAACGAGTCCAGGGCAATGTCCTCAGACGCACGCTCGAGTTGCCGTCGGGTTTTAGTGCTCGCGAAGGTTTCCGGTTTTACGAAGAGCAGTTGATCAGCGGTCGTGCCCGCGAGCTGTTTGCCTGTGAGGAGCGTGAGTGCGGCGGGAGTATCAACTGGGCCAACAACCACTTCAACGTGATTCAGCTATACGGTCTGGATCAATTCCAGTACTACAGTGTGTATGAAGTCGTGCGCGATGACACGGTTTATTACGCGAGCTTGTACTCTGTGCGGCGCGGGAACCGGCGGGTGTACGTCCAGTTGGATCTGGTGCAGATGCCGGAAGTGGATCGGCCGGCGCTGACCCTGAGTCCTGCGGTGCTGGGTGAGCGCTTGCGTGAGGCAGGCTATTTTGTGCTGCCCGGATTTGATGTCGTGGGTTCGGCGCAGGATTGGCGGGTGTCGGTTTCCGAATCGGCCATCGATGCGCTGGCCACCCTGTTGCGGCAGGAATCCGGTTGGGTCGTGGCGCTGGTCGGCCATGACTACGGTGCGGACTCTCTGGAGGCGCAGCAATCCCAGTCGCTGCATTACGCCGAACAGGTGCGGGAAAAACTCAAAGCGCAGGGAGTCAGTGAGCAACGGATCCCGGTCTTTGGGTTGGGAAGTCTGTCTCCGGCGGGCAAGGGGGAGCGCAGCGCCCGGGTGGAGGTGGTGCGTTTACCCGAGCGCTGATTATCGGACGTTTGAACCTGGCTAGCGAAGCAGTGACAGAAATTCGGTGCGGGTCGCCTGATTGCTGCGGAAGGTGCCCAGCATGGCCGAGGTTTTCATCACCGAATTCTGTTTTTCCACGCCGCGCATCATCATGCACATGTGCTGTGCCTCGATGATCACGCCCACGCCCGAGGCGCCGGTGATGTTCTGGATGGATTCGGCAATCTGTACCGTAAGTTGCTCCTGAATCTGCAGTCTGCGCGCAAACATGTCCACAATCCGGGCCACCTTTGACAGACCCAACACATGCCCGGTGGGAATGTAGGCGACATGAGCCTTACCGATAAAGGGCAGCAGATGGTGCTCGCACAGGGAGTACAGCTCGATGTCCTTGACCATGATCATTTCGCTGGAGTCGGAGGGGAAGAGGGCGCCATTGACGACTTCCTCCAGGTCCTGCTCGTATCCTTTGGTCAAAAACTGGAAGGCTTTGGCGGCCCGCTTGGGGGTATCCACCAGTCCCGGACGTGTCAGATCTTCGCCGATGCCTTCAATAATCCGGGCAAAATGTTCTTTCATTGTCTGTTCCTCAACCCTGTAGGGGCCTGCAAGCTTATCAGGAGGGCGGCTACCCTACGTCAAGCGGCCAAATTGGTAAAGGGCTTTTTACGACCTGTCTATCGTTTGGGATCACCTGTCCCGATTGGGAGAAATGCGACCCACGGGTGCCTCAGAATCGGTACAATAGCGTTTTTTTACCGCATCACAAAGGATCCGCCTCGTGTCATCTGCTGATGTCTTGCCGCCCTGGGCGCCACTGAAAACCGTTCGAGATTTTATTCGCTGGGGTGCCAGTCGCTTCAATGCCGAGGGGCTGTTCTTCGGCCACGGTACCGACAACGCCTGGGATGAGGCAGTCCAACTGGTGTTGCATGCACTGCACTTGCCGGTTCAGAACAGTCGCCAGGAATGGCTGGATGCGCGTTTGACTGATGCCGAGCGAGAGACGGTTGCTGCGCTGTTGGACCGACGCATCCGCGAGCGGGTGCCGGCAGCCTATCTGACCGGCGAGGCCTGGTTCTGTGGCTTGCGTTTTGCGGTGGACGAGCGGGTGCTGGTCCCGCGCTCGCCTATCGCCGAGTTGATCGAAGCCGGGTTTCAGCCCTGGCTGGAGCTGGAGCCGGAGCGGGTGCTGGATCTGTGTGCCGGAAGTGGCTGTATCGGTATTGCGTGTGCCTATGCCTTTCCTGAGGCTCAGGTCGACCTGAGCGATATTTCCCCGGATGCGCTGGACGTCGCCCGGGCCAACATCAAGGCCCACCAGTTGGAGGGGCGGGTTGAGGCCCTGGAGTCCGATGGGTTTGCGGCCCTCGGTGAGCGTCGCTACGATCTGATCGTCAGCAATCCGCCCTATGTGGATGCTCGTGATCTGGCCAGCATGCCGGCGGAGTATCATGCCGAGCCTGAGCTGGGGCTGGGCTCCGGGGATGATGGCCTGGACTTTACCCGGCGCCTGCTCGCCGAGGCGCCTCGACACTTGACCGAGGACGGGGTTCTGGTGGTGGAGGTGGGCAACTCCCAGGTGGCTCTGGAGCAGGCTTTTCCCAAGCTGCCCTTTACCTGGGTGGAGTTCGAGCGGGGCGGTCACGGGGTGTTCGTGCTGAGCGCTCGGGCGCTGGCGGCCTTTTCTGAGGTATAATTCCTCCTTTTGCGTTTAAGAGAAATTCGGAACCGATTATGTCCGGCAATAGCTTTGGCAAACTGTTTACCCTGACCACTTTTGGCGAAAGCCACGGCCCGGCGCTGGGCGCCGTGGTGGATGGCTGCCCTCCGGGCTTGGCGCTGTCCGAGGAAGACCTGCAGTTCGACCTGGACCGGCGCAAGCCCGGTCAGTCCCGCTATACCACCCAGCGGCGCGAAGCCGATCAGGTGCGGATTCTGTCCGGCGTGTTCGAGGGCAAAACCACGGGTACGCCCATTGGCCTGTTGATTGAAAACACCGATCAGCGCTCCAAGGATTACTCCAAGATTAAGGATCAGTTCCGCCCGGCGCATGCGGACTACACCTATCACCACAAGTACGGCGTGCGCGACTATCGCGGCGGCGGCCGTTCATCCGCCCGGGAAACCGCCATGCGGGTGGCGGCCGGTGCGATCGCGAAAAAATACCTGCGCGAGCGCTACGGCATCGAAGTGCGTGGGTACCTTTCGCAGTTGGGGCCCATTGCGATTGAGTCGGTGGATTGGGATCAGATCAGCGAGAACCCCTTCTTCTGCCCCGACGCCTCCAAGGTGGCGGAGATGGAAACCTACATGCAGGCGCTGGCCAAAGAGGGCAATTCCGTAGGCGCCAAGATTTCCGTGGTGGCCAGTGGCGTGCAGCCGGGGCTGGGGGAGCCGATTTTTGATCGCCTGGATGCGGATATCGCCCACGCGCTGATGAGCATCAACGCCGTGAAAGGGGTGGAGATCGGTGCGGGCTTTGATTCGGTGGCCCAGAAAGGCACCGAGCACCGTGACGAGCTGACCCCGGAAGGCTTTACCTCCAACAACGCCGGCGGCATTCTGGGGGGCATTTCCTCCGGCCAGGACATAGTGGCTCATCTGGCCCTCAAACCCACCTCCAGTCTGCGGGTGCCCGGGCGCAGCATTGACGTCCAGGGCGAGCCGGTGGAGGTGATCACCACCGGACGTCACGACCCCTGCGTGGGCATTCGCGCAACCCCCATTGCCGAGGCGATGCTGGCTCTGGTGCTGATGGATCACAGCCTGCGTCACCGGGCACAGAATGCGGACGTACGTGTCGATACGCCGGTGATTCCCGCACAGTCGTGATTCCCCGTGGCGATTGTGGCATGCTGGGCCTTTATCCCGGCATGCCACCTTCCTGACCTGCCGGGCTCCGAGAATCTCCGGGAGCCTGTGTATGCAAGATCTCACCTTATCCCTGATTCAGGCCACCATTGCGCCGGATGACCCGCAGCGCAATCTGGCCGGCTATGAACCCTGGCTGGAGCGGGCCCGGGGCAGTGACCTGGTGATACTCCCCGAAGTGTTTACCACCGGATTCAGCGCTACGGCGCGGGACCACGCTGAAGTCGTGGGCGGGCGCGCCTGGCAGTGGCTGGCGCACTGGGCGTCCGAGCTGGATGCGGTGGTGACCGGCTCTCTGGTGGTGAAAGACAATGACCAGTACAGCAATCGCCTGGTGTGGATGCGCCCCGATGGTAGCTGGGTGCACTATGACAAGCGGCACCTGTTTCGTATGGCGGGCGAGCACAAGCGTTACGCCGTGGGACAGGAGCGGGTGTTGGTCGAGCTGAAAGGCTGGCGGGTTCTGCCGATGATCTGCTATGACCTGCGCTTCCCGGTGTGGAGTCGCAACCGGGGGGATTATGATCTGGCCCTGTACGTCGCCAATTGGCCGGCCGCCCGATCGTTACACTGGCGACGCCTCTTGCAGGCGAGGGCGATTGAAAACCTGAGCTACGTGGCGGGCGTGAATCGTATCGGCGTGGATGAGAAAGATCAGGACTACTGTGGTGACAGTGCCATTTATGGCCCCGCCGGCGAGGTGTTGGTCGATGCAGAGGATGGCGAAGGGTGTTTTACCGCAGTGCTCAGTGCGGAAAGGCTGACCCAATATCGTGAGTCATTTCCCGCCCATCTGGATGCGGATGGGTTTGAGATATTGCGGTAAGTATTGCGTGTGATGTGGTGCTGGGTAACGGCGGATGCGGGCTTCGCCCTTATCCGCCCTACGCTTGGCTGCGGAGGTGGCGTAGGGCGGATAAGCGAAGCGCATCCGCCGTTACCAAACTCCGAATACCACCCTTTAAAAATGCAGATTCAACGACGCATAAGGCCCGCTCAATTCCACATCGGCGGTCACGTCTTCATTGATCTCCAGGTTCATCTGCCGGTAGCCGACTTCGATACCCAGATCCAGCGCCATAGAGTCAATAAAGTCATAAGCCACGTTGACGCTCATGTCGCTCAGGCTGTTGTCGTCGTAATTGATCACGTTCGCCTGGCCGCCCACAGACAGGCCGGTCAACGGCAGATCAAAACGGGCCTTGCCGTACACCATGGGAATGGCTTCATCCAACACGACGTTCTGAGAATTGCCGACCGTTTCGCTTTCGGCCTGTACATAGCCATCGAATTTTCGGATGGTCAGGCCCAGGTCAAAGCTCACCCAGTTATCCAGTAATTCATAATACAAAGTGCCATCGATATGGGTCAGGTCAACGTCTGTGGCCACTTCGCCGGGGGTAAAAGTCTCGCCGTCCAGGGTGAAGGTGTCGACGATGGTGGCCGACTGAGAGCTGCTCAGGTCGGTGTGCTGAAGACGCACATTGGGAAGCAGCGGAATCGGGTGTTCAAACGCGACGTAAAAGAAGTTGTTGTCGCTTTCGTTCAGGCCCAGCTCGTTGACATCAATATCGTTATTGGCATCACCGATGACGCCGGAGTAATCGCTTTGCCATTGGCCAGCGCCCGCGTATACGCCGAGAAAATCCGCTGAGGCGAGCGGTGCAGCCAGCATCAGACCACTTGCAAGCATTACTTTTTTCATAACATCGTTCCCATTGTGTTGGTTGGGTGAATGGACTGCCCCGTATCTTAGCAGAGCAGGCTACAAAAAGTGTGACGCAGAGCAAATCAGCGCGGCTGGGTATTATCCCTGTAATAACTGCAGGAAGACTCGCGCGGCATTGTTCAAGCTGCGTTGTTTGTGATGAATGGCCCCGAGGTTGCGGGTGATCACCGTGTGGTCCAAGGGCAAAGGGTGTACTTGACCATCACCCAGCAGAGTCTGCGGTAGCACTCCCCAGCCGAGGCCAATCGAAACCATCATCTTCAGGGTGTCGAGGTGGTTGGTCACCATGCCCACATCAAGCGTCAGGGACTGCTCGTCGAACAGCGCCTGAACGAGTCGGGTGGTATAGGTGTTGGTATCCGGCAAAATCGCCTGCCAGGGGCTGAGATCCGCCAATGTCAGGGACTTTCGCTGGGCCAGGGGGTGATTGTGCGACACCACGAAGTGCAGTTGGTCGCGCCAGATGATGTCCTCGGCCATGCGAGGGTCCGATTCCGGCGCCAGGGTGACAATGCCCAGGTCAAAGCGTCCTTGCAGCACTTCCCCATAGGCCTGCTCAGAATCCAGAAAATGCAGATCCAGTTTCACCTCGGGGTAGCGCTCGGTGAAGTGGCGAAGGGTAGGGGGCAGGCGGTGCAGGCCGATGTGGTGACTGGTGGCAATACTCAGCGCGCCGCGCACCTCGCCCTGAAGGTCGGTAATGGCGCGTTCGGCGTCCGCCACCTCCTGCAGGATCCGCTTGGCATTGGGCAGTAACGATAAACCGGCATGGGTGAGACTGATCTGCCGGCCCACCCGGTCGAACAGGGGGCTGTTCAGTTGTTGCTCCAGGGTGGCGATGCGCTTGCTTACGGCGGGCTGGGTCAGGTGCAGGCGTTGGCCGGCGGCGGAAAACGAGCCGGTTTCGGCGACGGCGACAAAGGCTTGCAGGTGTTGGGTATCCATAAGCTGTCAGTCTATCCATTCCAGAATGGAATGCAATAGATAAAAATTATAAATTTGTTTTATTGGTTGTGGGCCCTTAAAATACCCTCAAATCGTGATCTGCTTTGAGAAGACAACCCTTATGAGCGCCAGAACCCTTTACGACAAATTGTGGGATGCCCACCTCGTGCAAAAGCGCGACGATGGCTCCGCCTTGATCTATATTGATCGGCACATCATCCACGAAGTGACTTCGCCCCAGGCCTTTGAAGGCCTGCGCTTGGCGGGTCGTAAACCCTGGAGGGCCGATTCCATCCTGGCCACGCCGGACCACAACGTCCCGACCACCTCGAAAGAGCGGGCCTCGGGCGTGTCCGGTATTCAGGATCCGGTGTCCCTGATCCAGGTGAAAACCCTCGACGACAACTGCGACGAGTACGGTATCACCGAGTACAAGATCAACGATCAGCGCCAGGGCATTGTGCATGTGATCGGGCCGGAGTCCGGCGCCAGTCTGCCGGGTATGACCATCGTCTGTGGCGACTCCCATACCGCCACCAACGGTGCCTTGGGTGCCTTGGCGCACGGCATTGGTACCAGTGAGGTGGAGCATGTGATGGCCACCCAGTGTCTGGTCGCCAAGAAAATGAAGAACATGTTGATCCGGGTCGACGGTGAACTCGGCCCCGGTGTCACTCCGAAAGATGTGGTCTTGGCCATCATTGCCAAGATCGGTACTGCCGGCGGTACGGGCTATGCCATCGAGTTTGGTGGCGATGTGTTCCGCAATATGAGCATGGAAGGGCGGATGACCGTCTGCAATATGGCCATCGAAGCCGGTGCCCGCGCGGGCATGGTGGCGGTGGATCAGACCACCATCGACTATGTGGAAGGTCGGCCCTACGCGCCCAAAGGTGAAAACTGGACCAAGGCCGTGGAAGCCTGGCGCGACCTCAAAAGCGACGAAGGCGCCCACTTCGACCGCGTGGTGGACATGCGCGGTGAGGACATCAAGCCCCAGGTCAGTTGGGGGACCTCGCCGGAGATGGTGGTGTCCATTGACGACTCTGTGCCGGACCCGGAGGCGGAAGCCGACGCGGTCAAGCGCGAAAGCATGAAGCGGGCTCTGCAGTATATGGGGCTTCAGGCCGGGCAGCCGATGCGCTCCATCAAGCTCGATCGGGTGTTTATCGGCTCCTGCACCAACTCCCGGATTGAAGACATTCGGGCGGCGGCCGCGGTGGTCAAAGGCAAACGCAAAGCCGATTCAGTCAAGGAAGCGATTGTGGTGCCGGGCTCCGGTACCGTGAAAGCTCAGGCGGAAAAAGAAGGCCTGGATAAAATCTTTATCGACGCCGGTATCGAATGGCGCGAGCCGGGCTGTTCCATGTGTCTGGCCATGAATGCCGACAAGTTGGGTGCCGGAGAGCACTGTGCTTCCACTTCGAACCGAAACTTCGAGGGGCGTCAGGGCTACGGCGGTCGCACCCATCTGGTCAGTCCAGCCATGGCCGCGGCGGCCGCCATTGCGGGCCACTTTGTCGATGTGCGTGAAATTACTGGAGGGCAGGCCGCATGAAATCCTTTACCCAGATGACCGGAATCGCGGCGCCCATGGATCGCGCCAATGTCGATACCGACATGATCATCCCCAAGCAGTTTTTGAAGTCGATCAAACGCACCGGGTTTGGCAAAAACCTGTTTGACGAACTGCGCTACCTCGACGAGGGGCAACCGGATCAGGAGTGCACCGGGCGCCCGCTCAACCCGAAATTTCCGCTCAATTTTGAGCGCTATCAGGGTGCGACGGTGCTGCTTGCCCGGGAAAACTTCGGCTGTGGTTCCAGTCGTGAACACGCGCCCTGGGCGCTGGACGATTACGGCTTCCGATGTGTGATCGCGCCGAGTTTTGCGGAGATTTTTTACAACAACTGCTTCAAGAACGGTCTTTTGCCGATCGTTCTGGATGCGAAGGTTGTCGACCGCCTGTTCAACGAGATGTATGAACAGGAAGGGTATCAGTTGACCATCGATCTGGAGCAGCAGACGGTCACCACACCGAGCGGCGAGTCGTTTGCATTCGAGATCGATGAGTTTCGCAAGCACTGTCTGCTAAATGGTCTGGATGATATCGGTCTGACGCTTGAGCATGCCGATGCGATCGAGGCCTACGAAGCGCAGCGCCGCAAAGACGCCCCCTGGCTTTTTGACGGATTGCGGTAAAGAAATAGCTGGGTGACGGCGGATGCGCGCTTCGCGCTTATCCACCCTTGTATCTGTCC
>NZ_DFTP01000117.1:570-60355 GCF_002381585.1 Marinimicrobium sp. UBA4209 | reverse complement strand
CACCACCTCGGCCTGTGTCTCGGCCAGCGTCACCTCAGCCTCAATAAACATGCCGGGACGCCATTGGCCGGACGTGTTATCAAGATATACCCGGGCCAGGCCGGTGCGTAGCTGTTCGCTGACCATGGGATCGAGATAATCGATTCGGGCGTTGACCGGTTCGGGACCGAACGCCGTGCTAAGGCGCACCGGCTGACCTGTCTCCACACGCCCAATCTGCCGTGGGTAGAGCGCAATATCGACCCAGAGCGTGGAAAGGTCCGCCACAACGAACGCGGCGTCGGTGGGTTGAATCTGTTCGCCCAGTGTTGCGGAGCGATCAATGACCGTGCCGCGAATCAGGGACTTGAGCGGAAAGCGCTGCAGGGTCTGGGAGCTCTCGCCAACCGCGAGGGTATCGCCGGCCGAAACGGAATCACCAATCCGGGCACTGACATCAACAATCTGGGCCGGGTAACGAGGGCTAACCTGAGCCACCGCTTCTTTGTTCAGGCGAACTTCTCCTGGCAGAGACACGGTCTGACTTACTTTTCCGGGGCCTGCAACTTTCACTTCTCCACCCAACGCCCGGAGCGTTTCGGGATCAACCGAGGCTCCTTGCTCTTCGTGGCCTTCATGCCCGCCATGCTCCTCGTGGGCTCCTCCGCCCGCTTCATTATGGGCTTCTTCCCCTTCTCCATGGGCTTGGTGATCAGATTCCCGCTCACCGTGGTTTTCCTCCTCACCGTGGCCCTCGTGCTCGCCGTGCTTTTCTTCGTTATGGGTTTCTCCTTCCTGCGCTTGTTCGTGCTCGTGATCGTTGTGTTCGGTTTGCTGAGCCTGTGCATTGATGCTGACCCCGGACAAGGGCAGCGCGATACTGATCATAAAAATCCAGACGGATGCTAACGGCTTCATGATTCACCTGCTTGTTCTTTAGTAAAACGGGTTTCGGGTTCGTAGGGTTCACTGACCCCTTCTATTGAGTCGGGAGTCAGACTCCATTGCCCGGTCAACCCCGTGCCAGTCAGTTGTTCGAGAGTCACCAGCGTCTGGTGGAAGTTGATGGCCGCCTTGAGCGCATCGCGCTCTACCGCCAGGCGCTCTTGCCGGGCATCCACCAACTCCAGGTAGGTATAGAGCCCTTCCTGATAGCCACGGCGAATGCTCTCAAGGGCGGCGCGCGCGGAAGGCAATGCCTCCCCTCGCAGGCGAAGCGCCGTGTTACGGAACACTTCCAGCTCCTGGTACAACCGCTGGATTCGGGCCATCAATTGCACCCGAGTTGCTTTCTCTTCCAGTGCCAGTTGCTCGTACTCGGCCTGACGGGCCCGGACTTCGCCCTGGTTTCGATCGCTGACGCCGAGCGGCATGGACAGGCTCAGGGTAAAGGCGTGGTCGTCGGTTTCCCGCACCTGCCTGACGCCGACCCCAACTCGAAGGTCCTGCCGGCCACGGGCCCGGGCCAACTGCAATTCCGCTTCGCGCAGTCGCCGTTCGGTGATATAGCGGGACAGCTGTGGAGAATCTTCCAGGTGACGGCGTACTCGGCTGAATTCCGGCAACGCCACCAGGTCGTAAAGTGCGGCGCTAACCCGCTCGAAATCCGGTTCGGTCTCGCCCCACTGCGCGGCGAGCTCGACTCGGGCCGACGCCAACTGCTGCTGGGCCGACTCAAGGGCCAGCTCCGCCCGAGTGACCGCAATGGCCGAACGCTGAAGAGACGCATCGCTGGTGGTTCCTGCCTGGACACGCCGCTGGATGGTTTCCCGGCTTTCCCGCGCCAACGCCAAAGAGAGCTCGGCCAGTTGGATGTCTTCCTGGGCTTCCGCGACACTCAGATAGCGACGTACCGTTTCCGCCAGGACCTGCCAGCGAACCTGACGGTACTCACTATCAACCAGGTCAGTGCGATAGCGTGCAACGTCTTCCCGCTGGCCGCGTTTACCTCCCAGCTCGATCAGTTGACTCAGCACCAGCGAGGTTTCGGCCGAACCGGTACCGCTAAAACGGCCACTGCCGCCAATATTTTCCACCTCCACGGCCAGCTCCGGGTTGGGCCTCAAGCCCGCCTGAAGTTCACGGGCTTCTGCCGCTCGGCGACGATAAGGAAACTGCGCCAACTCGGGGTGTCGCTCCAGGGTATAAGCCAAGGCCTCATTCAAGGACAGAGGCTTTGGCGCCGCTCCCGCGGGCACAGCGGTCGAGGCCCACAGGAGCGCAATAAGCCCAAATAGCCCCCTCCGCCTTGACGGAAGGGTGAATAGAGAGAGAAACATGTGTTACCTGCCTGATGGTTCAGAAATAGACACGGGCCGACTCATGCCGGGCCAATCGTCGGGCCGACAAGTCATCGCTTGATCACTAAGGTGTCAAATCAGGCTATGGGAGGTGGCACATCGGGTGCCATAAAGAACTGCGGAGGTAGGGGCAAGTGCTCCGCCTGCCAGCGGTGGCCGATCGGTCGGAGGGAGCCAAAATCACCATTGGCGACAAAGAACAGATGAGCGTGGGCGTGACAGCTGTGGGCGTGAACGCAGCTTCCACCCGGAGGATGAGAATGCTCGGAGTGAGAGTGTTCTGAGTGATCGGCATCGACGGCGCTATCCGCATCCGCGATCTGCTCCAATGCCGTTGCATCTCCCATCACCAACTCATGCCAGTCCGCAGCGAACACCAGGTTCGCGACAGCCACCAACATCAGAAACAGGATCAGGGAGCTTCTCTTCATGGCATGGAGTCTACCTGCTAACGACCAAGGACGACAAGCACTCCACACGGTCAATAGCTCATTGCACGCCACTCAATGACGGGCAAAGTGCCGATCAGACATGGTTGAACAGCGCCTGCACGTTCTGTGCGCTCTGTTCGTACAGCCGAACCAGGGTTCGGTTGACGGTAGACAGGTCTTGTTTCATCGCCAGGCGGCGCTCCAGCCGCTCTATGACATCGACCACCTTTCCAAGACCGCCTTCTCGGGTCAACGCGGCGGCTTTCACATCACTGGAAATATCCAGCGCATCCAGAAACGTCGGCAGATCAACGCCCAGCATCACATCCGCCCCGGACAGCAGCCCGGCCAGGAACGCCCGACCGGAATCCAGCGGTTTACCCCGGTAGTATTCAGACAGCGCGGCGCAGGCCTGGGCACGCACCAGAATCAACCGCACCTTTTCCGGCGAGCCACCCTGCAGGGAAGAAATCAGCAATACCCAACGACGGATCGCCAGGATGCCCATGCGCATGACCACCTCTTTGAGCGAGCTGACTTCCTGGCGGGTTTTGTAAAGGGGGCTGTTGACGATCCGGATCAGACTCACCGACAGCATCGGATCTTCGGACAATACCTGGGTGATACGATCAATATCGGGTTCAAGTGCGTACAGAAGTCCGATCAGGCGGGCGACATTCAATGCGGCGGGGCTGAGTTTCTTTCCGTGAATGATTTTCGGGCGGGCAAAGAAGTAGCCCTGAAACAGATCGAAACCAGCGGCATAGAAACGTTGATGATCTTCGGGTGTTTCAATTCGCTCGGCCAGCCAGCGCACCGGGTAGTGGGATAACTGTTTGCGGTAGGTGAGGGCCTGATGAAAGGGGGTTTTCTCCACATCCACTTTGATGATGGAAGACATGCGCAACAGGGGTTCCCACTCGGGTTTGAACTCAAAATCGTCCAGCGCAAAACTGAAGCCGCGCTGGTGCCAACGCCGAACCGCTTCGATCACTTCCGCGTCCGGGTCGATCCTCTCTACCAGCTCCACCACGACCCGACCCGGGTCGATGGGCAGAAACGCACCGGAACACAAAAAGCTGCGGGACACGTTAATAAAAGCCGGGGCCTGATAGCGCTTGATCTGATCGCTGACGCCCGTACAGAAGTTGAACAACAGTTCGTTGGTCGCGTTGCGCTCACCGACATCAAAGGCGGTCTGGCCCTCGTCGTTTCGATACAGCAGCTCCACACCGGCCACTGCATTCTCTCGGTCGTATATGGGCTGTGCTGCCAGAAGAACATTCAGTTCACTGTCGGAATCGTCTGCCGGCAAGTCGGGGCCATTCGCCATTGGGAAACTCTAATGTAATTGTTGTCTTGACGATGTGAGTATACGTGCCAGACAGACCCCTGTCGCCCCGGTGTCGGTAAGTTTAACAGGGGCACCCTCGAGGTGCCCCGGACCACCCAACGCGACTAAATCGTCAAGGTGATCTTGCCAAAGTGTTGGCCCGACTGTTCATACTGAAAGGCGTCAGCGATATCTTCCAGAGCAAATGATCGGTCAATCACCGGCTTG
Source organism: Marinimicrobium sp. UBA4209 (assembly GCF_002381585.1). Lineage (NCBI taxonomy): Bacteria > Pseudomonadati > Pseudomonadota > Gammaproteobacteria > Cellvibrionales > Cellvibrionaceae > Marinimicrobium > Marinimicrobium sp. UBA4209. The sequence continues at coordinate 56,084 of NZ_DFTP01000117.1, read as the reverse complement.
AAGCTGAGCACTTCCAGTGCGCGCACCATCGCTTGCTGATCCGCACGACTGCCGACAATCAGCCCCTGAATTCGAGCCTGCTTTGCCATTAGGCGAGCGGTCGGAATATCGCCCGCCACGCCGGTCAACACCCCGATCAATGCGATGTGTCCGCCAATTGCCACCGCGTTGATCGATTGCGGCAAGGTGCCGGGGCCGCCCACTTCGATGATGTGGTCGGCGCCGTAACCATCGGTGAGCTTGCGCACCGTTTTGCCCCACTCGGGATCGTTCTGGTAGTTGATCACATGATCGGCACCGAGGGCTTTGAGCTTTTCCAGCTTGGCATCGGAGGACGACGTGGCAATCACCTGCGCCCCCATGGCCTTGGCCATCTGCACCGCAAAGATCGATACCCCACCGGTGCCCAGGGTGAGCACCGTCGCGCCCGCTTTCAGGCCACCATCGACGACCAGAGCCCGCCAGGCGGTGAGGCCGGCGGTGGTCAGGGTCGCCGCTTCTTCGTGGCTATAGCCTTTCGGGGACAGGGTGAAATAGTGTACCGGGCGCACGACCGACTCCCGGGCATAGCCATCAATGCCGTCACCGGGGGTAGTGGAGAAATCACCGATACGGGGTGGGCCCGACAACCATTGGGGGAAGAAGGTGGACACCACATGATCGCCCGGTTGGAACTCGGTGACCTCCGGCCCCACGGCATCCACCACCCCCGCGCCGTCGGACATGGGGATACGGTTGTCCTCGGTGGGGATGATGCCGGTGACCACGCTCAGGTCATGAAAGTTGAGGGAGCTGGCGTGCAGACGCACGCGGATTTCCCCCGGACCGGGTTCACCCGGCTCCGGGCGGTTTTGAAGCTCCAGAGATTCGAGGGTGGCGGGGTTGCGTACCGCAATGGTTTTCATGGGGCACTCCTTCGAGGTGAAACGAATGATCCCAGTGTAGCTTATGGGGAGGTGGGTGTGGTTGGGGGATGGTGCAGGCGTTGGGTGACGGCGGATGCGGCCTTTGGCCTTATCCGCCCTACGCCTGGCTCCGAGGTACCCGTAGGGCGGATAAGTGCGAAGCACGCATCCGCCGTTACCGTAAGTGAACCTACGCCGTAGCCACTTCGGCTTTCGCCGTTGCCGCCGCATCATCTTCCTCTTCCACCGAACTGCGAATCAGATGATCAAAGGCACTCAACGCCGCCGTCGCACCGGCACCCATGGAAATCACGATCTGCTTGTACGGCACGGTGGTGGCATCCCCCGCGGCAAACACGCCGGGCATGGAAGTCGCACCGCGGGCGTCGATCTCGATTTCACCAAAGCGGTTCAACGCCAGGTCGCTGCCCTTGAGCCATTCAGTATTGGGCACCAGGCCAATCTGGACAAACACCCCGGCCAACTCAATGGTCTGGCTCGCGCCGGTCAGGCGATCGGTGTAAGTGATGCCGTTGACCTTGTTGCCATCGCCGTTGATCTCGGTGGTCTGGGCGCTGGTAATGATGGTGACATTCGGCATGGATCGCGCCTTGCGTTGCAACACGTCATCCGCTTTGAGCGTGTCGGCATATTCGAACACGGTCACATGCTCGACAATGCCTGCGAGATCAATCGCCGCCTCGACACCAGAGTTACCGCCGCCAATCACCCCGACATGCTTGCCTTTAAAGAAGGGGCCATCACAGTGCGGGCAGTAAGCGACGCCCTTGTTGCGGTACTTGGCTTCGCCGGGCACGCCCAGCTCGCGCCAACGGGCACCGGTGGCCAGCACCACGGATTTGCTCGACAGAGTCGCGCCGCTTTCCAGTTCCAGGTCAATCATCTTGTGCCGGGCGATGCTCGCCGCACGCTGTTCGGTGATGATGTCCACGCCGTATTCCTTGACGTGCTGCTCCAACCCGGCGGACAGTTTCGGACCCTCGGTATAGGGCACCGAGATAAAGTTTTCAATGCCCATGGTATCCATCACTTGGCCACCAAAACGCTCGGCCAACAGGGCGGTGCGCACGCCCTTGCGCGCGGCGTATACGGCCGCGGCGGCACCGGCGGGGCCACCACCGACAATCAATACATCATAGGGATCTCGCTCACTCAGCGCGGCGGCCTTCCGGTCGGCCGCACCGGTGTCCAGCTTATTGACGATCTCTTCCAGGGTCATGCGGCCCTGACCAAAGTGTTCGCCGTTCAGATAAACGGCGGGCACCGCCATCACTTGGCGCTCTTCCACTTCCTGTTGAAACAGACCACCGTCGATCATCTCGTGGGTGATATTCGGATTCAGGGTCGCCATCAGGTTCAGGGCCTGAACCACATCCGGGCAGTTCTGGCAGGACAGGGAAATGTAGGTTTCAAAATGGAATTCGCCTTCCAACTGACGCACCTGCTCCAACACCTCCGGGTCGGCCTTGGACGGATGACCGCCCGCCTGAAGCAGCGCCAGTACCAGCGAACTGAATTCGTGCCCCATGGGAATACCCGCGAAGCTGACGCGGGGTTCTTCACCGGCGGGGGCAATCGCCATGGCCGGACGGCGCTTGCCGTTACCGGGTTTCTGTTCAATTTTGGCGGACAACTCGGCGATTTCACTCGCCAGACTCTCCAGCTCGGAAGACTTGGGGGTTTCATTACCGGACACACGAATCTCGATCGGATTGACGATCTTCTGCAAATAGGTGTCCAGTTGCTGTTTCAGCGTTGCATCCAACATCGGTGTGTCCTTAAAAATTCGGTCTAACGGATTCGTTAAAAAAGGGCCCATCCGAAGATGGGCCTAAGGCGTGATTAAGCAATGAACGGGTCGGGATTAAATCTTGCCGACCAGGTCCAGTGACGGAGCCAGTGTCTCCTCACCTTCTTTCCACTTGGCGGGGCAGACTTCGCCCGGGTGAGCGGCGATGTACTGGGCGGCTTTGATCTTGCGCAGCAGCTCGGACGCATCGCGGCCGATACCACCCGCCGTGATCTCCACGATCTGGATCTTGCCCTGAGGGTCGACCACAAAGGTACCGCGATCGGCGATGCCTTCCTCTTCAATCAGCACGTTGAAGTTGCGGCTGATCTGACCGGTCGGGTCCGCAATCATCGGAAACTGGAGCTTACCGATGGTTTCGGAGGAGTCGTGCCACGCCTTGTGGGTGAAGTGGGTATCGGTGGACACCGAGTAGATCTCGACACCCAGCTTCTGGAATTCAGCGTAGTTGTCCGCCAGGTCGCCCAGCTCGGTGGGGCATACAAAAGTGAAGTCGGCGGGGTAAAAGAAGAATACGGCCCACTTACCCTTCGCATCTTCGTCAGTGACTTTTACGAACTCACCGTTGTGGTAAGCATGGGCACTGAAGGGTTTCAGGTCGGATTCAATATAGCGAGACATGCAAAGTTCCTCGTTGAGTGGATTTAAGGGAAAACCTAATACGAGGCTTATGCTATTAAAAAATATCTTTTAATAGAAGTTCTATATATCAATGAGTGTGATAGCTATTGGCAATATGGGTTTAATAGTTAATAAATATGGCTTTGTGTCGCCCTGGTTACGGCGGATGCGCTGCGCTTATCCGCCCTACGCGACCTGCCGTGCTACCCGCATTCTGCGCGGCCATGTAACCTGCCGAAGTTGGCGTAGGGCGGATAAGGGCGAAGCCCGCATCCGCCGTAACCACACGTTGGGCAACCACGAACAAGCCTTCAACTCCGAAAAACATCCGACCACCCTACCCCCATCGGCTGACTCCCCTTCAAACCACGGAGCCGCTACACTGTGGCAATAGCCACAGTCACGGAGTCGTTCATGGTTCGCAGTCCCGTTCTGGTGATCAATTCAGGCAGTTCATCGCTCAAATTCTCGGTGTTTGATATGCACACGGGCCGCGAAGTCCTCGCCGGTCTGGCCGAGCGGTTGGGGACAGCGGAGGCGCTGATGAGCTGGCAAGGCGAGGGCGCCAAACAGCACCGGGCGATTCCGGACCAGGGCCATGACGGTGCCTTGCGCGAGGTGCATTCGCTGCTGGATGACGTCGGCACCCCGGCCGCCATCGGTCACCGGGTGGTGCACGGCGGCGAAGTGTTTTCCGGCTCGGTGGTCATTGATGAGGCGGTCATTGAGGGTATCGAGGGTTGCGCCAGCCTGGCGCCGCTGCACAACCCGGCCAACCTGCTGGGTATCCGGGCCATGCAGCGTCTCTACCCGGCGGTTCCCCAGGTGGCGGTGTTCGATACCGCCTTTCACCAGAGCCTTGCGCCCGAAGCCTATCTCTACGCCATCCCCATTCGCCTGTACCGGGAGCAGCGCGTGCGCCGCTACGGCTTTCACGGCACCAGCCATCAATACGTAGCGGGCGAAGCGGTTCACCGCCTGGAACTCGACCCGCAGGATCACGGCCTGATTACCGCCCACCTGGGCAATGGCTGCAGCGCCGCCGCCATCCACAATGGTCGGTCGGTAGACACCACCATGGGCATGACCCCGCTCGAAGGGCTGGTGATGGGCACCCGTAGCGGGGATGTGGACCCGGGCCTGCACGAATTTCTGGCCGAGAAGCTGGGGCTGACGCTGGCGGAGATCACCGCCATGCTCAACCGGGAAAGCGGGCTGCTGGGCCTGTCGGCCCTGTCCAACGATATGCGCACTCTCACAGAAGCGGCCCAGTCCGGCAACGGCGATGCCCAGCGGGCCATTGAGGTGTTCTGTTTCCGGTTGGCGCGGCAGATCGGTGCGCTCGCCGCGAGCCTGCCAAGATTGGATGCGCTGGTCTTTACCGGGGGTATTGGCGAGAACGCCGCCCCGGTGCGCGAGCAGGTACTGAAACGCCTGCCCCTGTTCGGCTTTGAATGTGATACTGCCCTTAACAGGCAGCACGGCGACGACCGGGGCCGCATCAACGCCCCAGGCACCACCACCGCGGTGGTCATTCCCACCCGCGAAGAGTGGATGATCGCCAACGATGCTTTTCAACTCACTCATCTGTCATCAGGCGTGGGGTAACCGCTGTGCAACACACCTTTTTCATTACCGCCACTGGCGTCGGTACCGGCCTGACCTCCGTCTCCCTGGGTCTGGTTCGGGCACTGGATCAGCTCGGCGTCAAAGTCGCGTTCTGCAAGCCCATTGCCCAGCGCTCCGGTAACGATCGCGGGCCCGAGCGCTCCACCCATATGGCCCAGGCCACACTGGGCCTCAAGCCAGCCGAGCCGCTGCGCCTGAGCGATGCCCAACAGAAGCTCGCCCAGGGCGATGCCGATGCGTTTATGGAAGACGTCATTCAGGTGTACCAGCAATCCGCGGGCGATGCCGAAGTGGTGATTGTGGAGGGGCTGGTGCCGCTGGCGGACAACAACTACATCGATCGACTGAACCAGGACATGGCCAAGGCGCTGGATGCCGATATCATCCTGGTGGCCGCCAAAAACGCCGACAGCACGGCACAGCTGAACGAGCGCATCAAAATGGCGGCCAGCCTGTTCGGCGGCTTCAACAATCCCCGGTTACTCGGCTGCGTCCTGAACAAGGTGGGTGCGCCGGACCTGGAGTACCAACAGGTGGTGGCCACCGAGGAGCCTACCAGCGAAGAGCCGGAGAACATCGGACTGGAGCGCATCATCGCCTCGCTTCCGGTGTTCTCCCAGCAGCACTTCCGCTGCCTGGGCGCGATTCGCTGGCAACCCCACCTGGTGGCACCCCGCACCCGGGATGTGTGTGATTACCTCAATGCCGAAATCATCAACGAAGGGCAACTGCTCGAGCGCCGGGTGCAGAACATCACCGTCTGCGCGCGCACCATGAAAAACATGCTGCAGACCCTCAAGGCCGGCACCCTGGTGGTGATTCCGGGGGACCGGGAAGACATTCTGGTGGCCAGCTGCATGGCCGCCCTGAACGGGGTGCCACTGGCGGGCATTCTGCTTACCGGCAGCCTGCATCCCGACCCGAACGTCATGGCGCTGTGTCAGGCCGCCCTGAAATCCGGCCTGCCAGTACTGCTGGTGGGCGGCAACACCTTCAAGGTGGCGCAACAACTGAACAGCATGAACACCGAAGTACCGCCGGACGATATCGAACGCATAAACAATGTGATGGACAGCACCGCCGCCGACCTGGATGCCCGCTGGCTGATTGAGCGGACCCATGTCCGGCTGGAAAAGCGACTGTCCCCTCCGGCCTTCCGCTATCAACTGGTGCAGCGTGCCCGCGCCAACCCCAAGCGCATTGTGCTCCCGGAGGGCGACGAGCCGCGCACGGTTCAGGCCGCCGCCCTCTGTCATCAGAAAGGCATCGCCCGCTGCGTACTGCTCGGCAAAACGGATGATGTGCACCGCGTGGCGGCCAGCTACAACGTGGTGCTGCCCGAGGATATCGAGATCATCGACCCCGAAACCGTGTACCGCCATTACGTGGCACCCATGGTGACCCTGCGCAAACACAAGGGGCTGACCGAGCCCATGGCCGAGGCCATGCTGGAAGATACCGTGGTGCTGGCCACCATGATGCTCGCCCAGGGCGATGTCGACGGCCTGGTCTCCGGTGCGGTGCACACCACGGCGAACACCATCCGCCCCGCGTTGCAGTTGATCAAAACCAAACCCGACGCGGCGCTGGTGTCCTCCATCTTTTTCATGCTGTTGCCGGATCAGCCGGTCATTTACGGCGACTGCGCCGTCAACCCGGACCCCAACGCCGAAGAGCTGGCCGATATCGCCATCCAGTCCGGTGATTCAGCCATCGCCTTCGGTATTGAGCCGCGCATCGCCATGATCAGTTATTCCACCGGCAAATCCGGCTCCGGCAGCGACGTGGAAAAAGTGCGCGAGGCCACCCGCCTCGCTCAGGAAAAACGCCCGGACCTGGTGATCGACGGCCCTCTGCAGTACGACGCCGCCAGCGTCCCCTCGGTGGCCAAAAGCAAAGCCCCGGACAGCCCGGTGGCGGGCAAGGCCAACGTGTTCATTTTTCCCGACCTCAACACCGGCAACACCACCTACAAGGCGGTACAACGCAGCGCCAACCTGGTGAGTATCGGCCCCATGCTCCAGGGCCTGCGCAAACCGGTGAACGACCTGTCCCGGGGCGCCTCGGTGGACGACATTGTGTACACCATCGCCCTGACCGCCATTCAGGCCAGCGCCTGATTCCGCCAGCCTGGCGTCCCGCCCCGGCAAATCCGCTTGGGCTGGGCGCCCGTATCCGGTAGACTGCGCTCCTTTTGCGCCCTCCCCTACCGCGCTTGCGGCGCCCACACCTCCCAGTTGGACCCCTTTGTGATCTCTACCGCCAATATTACGATGCAGTTCGGGGCCAAGCCCCTGTTCGAGAACGTCTCGGTCAAATTCAACAACGGCAACCGCTACGGCCTGATCGGCGCCAACGGCTGCGGCAAATCCACCTTCATGAAAATTCTGGGCCGCGACCTGGAGCCCTCCGGCGGCCAGGTGATGCTCGAGCCGAATGTGCGCATGGGCATGCTGCGCCAGGACCAGTTCGCCTTTGAGGAATACACGGTGCTGGATACCGTGATCATGGGCCACACCGAACTGTGGAAGGTAAAGGCCGAGCGCGATCGCATTTACAGCCTGCCGGAAATGAGCGAAGACGACGGCATGAAGGTGGCGGAACTGGAAGTACAGTTCGCCGAGCTGGACGGCTACACCGCCGAAGCCCGCGCCGGCGAGCTGCTGCTGGGCCTGGAGATTCCGGAAGAACAACACACCGGCCCCATGAGCGCCATTGCTCCCGGCTGGAAGCTGCGGGTGCTGCTCGCCCAGGCACTGTTCTCCGATCCCGACGTGTTGCTGCTGGATGAACCTACCAACAACCTGGACATCAACACCATCCGCTGGCTGGAAGGCATTCTGACCCAACGCAACAGCACCATCATCATCATTTCGCACGACCGGCATTTCCTGAACAGTGTCTGCACCCATATGGCGGACCTGGATTTCGGCGAGCTGCGCATTTATCCGGGCAACTACGACGACTACATGATCGCCTCCACTGCCGCCCGCGAACGGCTACACAACGAAAACGCCAAGAAGAAAACCCAGATCGCCGATCTGCAGTCCTTTGTCAGCCGGTTTTCTGCCAACGCCTCGAAAGCCAAGCAGGCCACCTCGCGGGCCAAACAGCTGGAGAAGATCAAGCTGGAAGACATTCCGCCCTCGAGCCGGGTCAGCCCGTTTATCCGCTTTTCCCAGGACAAGAAGCTGCACCGTCTGGCGGTGGTCATGGAAAAAGCCAACAAGGCGTTTGACAAGACACTGTTCGAAGATCTGAGCCTGAGCATTGAAGCGGGTGAAAAAGTCGCGATCATCGGCCCCAACGGCGCGGGTAAAACCACCTTGCTGCGCTGCCTGTACGGAGACGTATCCGCCGACTCGGGCACCATCAAGTGGGCCGAGCAGGCCGACGTCGGCTATGTGGCACAGGACCACTCCGATGATTTTGCCTACGAGGCAACACTGTTTGAATGGATGCAGCAGTGGACCACCGGTGATGAACAGGTGGTACGCGGCGCACTGGGGCGCATGCTGTTTTCCAACGACGACGTGAAAAAATCGGTAAAGGTGATTTCCGGTGGTGAACAGGGTCGGATGCTGTTCGGCAAACTGACCCTGCTCAACCCCAACGTCATGCTGATGGACGAACCCACCAACCACCTTGATATGGAATCCATCGAGGCCCTGAACCTGGCGTTGGAGAATTATCCCGGAACGCTGATTTTTGTCAGCCATGATCGGGAGTTTGTGTCTTCACTGGCTACCCGGATTATCGATATGAAGCCGGATGGACTGGTGGACTTCCACGGCTCCTATGAAGAGTATCTGCGCAGTCAGGGGTTATAGTTTGGCGGGCACCCATGCGGTGCCACCACATCCATCAAAAAGAGCACTCCAGAATATTATCCTCGCGCCTTATAGCGATACAGTATAAACAGGACGTAACTCGCCGTCTGAAGCATGATATAACGTTGCCCAAGACGGCAGTCTTCCGGTTGAATACAGACACACCCTACCTGAGGGCATCAGGCAATAAAAAACGGGTGAAAGTGCATTTTCATTCACTCTCAATAATGAATATACACCACAAAAGGATCTGGCCATGCTGATCAAGCTACCCTGCATCAAACTACTTTGCGTAAGCCTGTTTCTTCTAGCAAGCCACACCAGCTTTGCCGACACTGACAATATCACCCAAGCTTTGCAACATGAGGTTCGTACGGAAGAGAACAAAGCACGAGATTCAGCGCGCAAGCCCGAACAGGTACTGACGTTCTTTGAAGTTACGCCGCAAAGTACCGTCGTTGAAGTGTGGCCGGGCTCTGGCTGGTATACCGAGATCCTGGCGCCATTATTGGCAAAAGAAGGAAAACTTTACGCTGCCCACTTCTCTGACAAGTTCAGTCTTCTGGACGCCGAATATATGCAGAAAGCCCGGAGTGAATACCAGGAAAAACTTGAATCGCACCCGGTTTACGACAATGTGATACTCACCGAGTTTGCCCCACTGGCCGATATCGCTATTGCGCCGCCAGCGAGCGCTGATGTGGTGCTCTCTGTTCGCAACCAGCTTTATGTATTTGAAGGCGAGAAATCAATGAATCACGCCTTGGCCAACTTTTATCAGGCGCTCAAACCCGGCGGAGTATTGGGAGTTGTGGCGCCACGCCTACCGGATGACTTGCAGGATGCGGATTGGGGGAAATCAGGTTATGTCCCCGAACAACTATGGTTAACGTTGGCTGAAGAAGCCGGATTCAGCTTTGAAGGCAAAAACGACCTGCTGCTAAACCCGAAGGATACTGCCGATCATCCGCAAGGAATCTGGTCCTTACCTCCCTCCTTGATGGGAGATGCAAAAGACAAAGGAAAGTATCTGTCCATCGGCGAAGCCAACCGGATGGTGCTGAAGTTCAAAAAGCCAAGCAATTAAAAGGTCGGAGCTTGTAACCCCGCAGGGCACCCATAGGGTTCCGCCACCCGGCTTTATGCCTACGCCCCAAGCCGGGAAAACGGGCTGCGCACCGCATTGTCTTCTGAACCGCTGTCTCATCAATATCCTTGACGCGCAGGCGAATCGCTACGCGGCCTGTCGGCCGCCGGATGCTCGCAAGCTTGCACCGGTCTACGCGGCGCTATGCAAAAATTTGGAGTCTGAGATTATGGAAATAGTTATAACTGTAGTGGCTGTCCTGGCAGCCACAACTATTCTATATAAGGTGCTGCCTCACCGGAATCTTGGACAAAAAAAACCGATACTTGCACTTTTCCCAAAATACAAGAACGAAGTGCCAAAGCCTAAATCCGTTTATCGTGTGGAAGAGGTAATGTCGTCCTTGGGATTTGAGAAGAAAAAAGATCAAGGCGGCTCAATAAAGTATTCGAGAGGCTCTATAGCTGGCGACATATCTGTTAAGCTTATGAAGATAAACGTTACGTTTTCGCCAATAAGCAATGGTAATCTTCCTTACACTGTTGAAGCCGCCTGGGTTGTTGCTTTCGACACAGGAGATCATTGGGACTTTACAAAGCAACTGGGCGATAAGATCGAAAGTGCATAACGAAGCACAGCACCACACAGTCTCCGGCTGCCGAGCACTTGCAGGCTCCCACCGCTATGCGATGAAAATATGCCAAGTATTCGTAGGTCTTCTAGCGATTGTAGCTACAGGGTGTGCAGGAATCGAAGCTAATTCTCCTGTGTCGTTGCGTGGCGAAGAAAACTCCTACAAGTATGACCAAGTCGTTCTGGAGAAAGCGCTAAAGAAGGCTCAGACGTGGTCAAATATAATATACGGAAAAGATTGCGTTGTTTGTGCTGAACTCCTACCAGATCCTTCGAAGTCACGTTTTGAGCTCCATATTACTAGCCCTGGTGACTTACTGTTCAACACCTCTGCCACTATGGAGTTCAGAAAATCCGATGGAAAAGTCATTGATAAATCGATATATCATTCTTGCAAAGTACACTACAAATCAGAAAATGATGCATAAAAAACGTTTCCATTTGACGCCGCAATGCGGCGCAAATGAAGCCGGGCGCCAAGAGGAAAAGTATGGTAGAACTGGATCACGATGAATGGAAAGAGATTAGAGGCAGAGTAGACTCTCTAGCGAATGCGGTGTTCTTGATTGCAGGTGGTGCACTAACATTGTCGGTATCATCACTGCTTAGGTTTTCCCAGGAGATCGGACCTGAATTAAAGACTTGTATAAGTCTTTCATGGCAAATACTATTCGGCTCTATAGTTGGTTTCATACTATTGAAGGTAAGCCTGATTGCACAATCGTATATGCGGTGCACCCTTCGCCCAGAGCAGTACAATCGCATAAACGGAATTACCAACTCCTTCGGCTGGACGGTAGGGCTTTTAGCATTACTATTGTTTATTGTAGGAATGTACATGATGTTTGGCGTTGCTTTGGTCGTAATTTTCCCAACTTAACAATCCAAGACAGCGGGGCATATTGATATTGGCTGCCCAGGTAAGGAGGTCTGAAACATGGAAAATGCAGATCGGGTATAAGGTAATATCAGGCTGCTAGTCTTTATAGTTACTTTGCCCTTTTGGGCAATACTAGCCATTGAGGTGTACAGCATTTGGCTGGGCGACCCTTATACTTTCGATATCACGCACGCTCTGGCTGCAGCGGCAATATATGCGTTCTTTCGAATAGTAGTACAGGGTAAGAATCCAATCGGAACAGCTGATAATGCAAAGCAATAAAAATGCTTACCATTACACCACCGCAAGTGGTTCAGCTCCAACACTTCAAATGTGGCCTTCATGCAAGGCGTTATGCGACTATAGGAAACATTATGAAATACCGTCTAGTATTCACTTTGGTTTTAGCGTTCCTGCAGTCTTGTGCCACGGTCGATAGTCCGGCTGAGTCTTTCTCCTTTTCCCGTGAAATGAAGTATGGCTTCTACTCCTACAGTTTCAAACGCCTCGAGGCCTACAAACCTGAATCGGAATTAGCGCTGATTTTCCCGTCGATTCCTGGAGCAATCTTTGGAAACCCCACAGATGATATATTGTATGTTGCTGAAGTCAGAAATAGCCATACCTTTGAACTCGTCCTTCCCAGCGATATTGATGCGAAGTCGGCGACTATTAGGCAGTCGGGTTTAAATGTTGTTCCAGCCGATACAAAGCTATTGAGGCTAGGCACTTTTCACGCATTTTCGCCGTACCGCGATCACATAGGTGGCGGTGGATTTATTAGTACAATAGACAACGAACCGCTAATTCTCGTTTATTTTTCCAACCCGGCGAATATTCGAGGAGTGCTAACGTTAGGAAAACAAAAGTTCGACCACCAAATCACCATTTCCAATGCGGGTTGGAATTGGATAAAAGTAGTTGAGCTATCCGATAATAGCTACCGACTATCTGAGTTTGACGGTGATAAAGGGGATATCGAGTTTAGTGTGGTCGTCAATACTGCTGCCAGCATATAAGTATATGCTTAACAACGCGCAGAGCTGCACTGTCCCAGGCCGCGGTGGGACGCTCGTAAAATCGCTCCCGTGTGCGCAAAGTTATGTAGGTAAGGCGTTAGGAAAACGACAAAGTGTGGCCAATAACATGTGTTGATTACTGGTCTTCTTTTGGTGATTTATTCGTCATACTTTTTCTTATTTTTCCGTAAGCATATCAGAATTAAAGAAGAATCCGTCCGCGCTGCTTTCTCAGTCTAGTGGTTCAGCAATCGTCGCCCTGAACCATAGACAGCCGGTGGCATACCTGATCCCTGCGGAGACCTACGAAGCTATGACGAGTATGACTGAGGATTATGAGCTAGCTAAGCTTCTCGATGAGCGACCAAGAGATAAGAATCAAGCAGTATCAGTGTCTTTGGACGACCTATAAGCTCAAGTTTCTACCAGTTGCGCTAAAATAGTAGGAGAAGTTTGGAGCTCCAGTCAAAAGCCAGTTTAAGAAAAAGCTGGCGACCAGGCTGGAAAATCCAAGAGTGCCAGCGGATAAACTAAGCGGTTACGAGTCGGCTTATAAGATCAAGCTTCGTTCGGCTGGGTATCGGCTGGCTTACGAAGTGGTTGACGATGAATTGCTTGTGTACGTTCTGGCTGTAGGAAAACGGGATAAAGGTAAAGTTTATTCCGTGCTCAAAGTACGAAAGTAAGTTGTACCAATAAAACCGCCTAACAAGGTGTGGCTTTAATCCGCCGCGAGTTGCGGCAACCGCACTACCGCATCCCCCACCGTCATCCGGCCGCCTTGAATAATCCGGGCACAGAGTCCCCCATAGCCAAACATCGCTGCAGCGCCCCCTGCGCCCAGGGCTTCGTCCATTCGGGAACAGGGGTGACAGAGGGCGGTGGTTTCCAGTACGGCTTCGCCAATCTGTAGGCGCTGGTGGCGCAGCAGGTTCATGTTCATTCCGGAGATCACCAGGTTGCGCCGTAATAGCGCCGGGTCGATCTCGGAGTGGCCGGTATGACGAGCGATGGCCTCGATAAATTCGCGGCTTATCAGGGTCACCTGGCGAGAGGAGCCCGGGGTTTTGCTCATGCGGTGATCGCCTTCCAGGCCCAGCCCCTCTACCGCCCGGGCGCTGTCCACCACGTGGATGTCGCCTCGCCGCTTACTGCGCAGGCCGATCCATTCGAGCCGCCCCTCTGGCAGGCTTTGGCACAACTTGTCGAGTAAGCGGGTTTGGGCTGTCATATTGTCACCGGGATGCGTTACGGGTTCAGGCCACTAAAGAAGTTTTTGGCGTTGGTCGCCAGGGACTCCAGGTGGTAGCCGCCTTCCTGTATCACCAGGGTGGGCAGGTTCATGGCGTTGATGCCTTCGCCCATGTGCCGGAAGCCTTCGCTGCTGACCGAGACTTTGGCCTGCGGGTCTTCGTGGTACACATCGAAGCCCAGAGCGACGATCAGTACGTCCGGCTCGTACAGGCGGATGGCGTCGGCGGCGTCGGCCAGTTTTTCGAAGAAGGTGGACTCGGGGGAGCCGTGGGGCATCGGCATGTTGATGTTGTAGCCATAGCCGGGGCCCGCGCCCCGCTCGTCTTCATAGCCGCTCACCACCGGGTAGAAGTTGGTGGGGTCGCCATGGATGGAGATGTAGAGCACGTCGTCCCGATCGTAGAAGATTTCCTGAATACCCTGGCCGTGGTGCATGTCCGGGTCGAGAATGGCGACTTTGTCGTAATGGTCCAGCAGGGCTTCGGCGGCGATGGCGGCGTTGTTCAGATAACAGAAGCCACCGGCGGCGTCGCGCCGGGCGTGGTGGCCGGGCGGGCGGCACAGGGCGTAGGCCCGCTGCTGTCCGGTGAGAAGCTCATCGGCGGCGGATAGGGCGCTCTGGGCGGACCAGTAGGCGGCCTCCCAGGTGTGGGGGCCGATGGGGCAGCTACCGTCGGCCTGATAGCGGGCGCATTCCGCCAGAATACCGCGCATGGGGTTCGGTGAACGGACAAAGATGTTGGACATGACTTCCCCGCCCCAGTCCTCGGGCCAACGCCGGTGGGCTGACTCAAGAAAGCGCAGGTAGCCCAGGTCGTGCACCCGATTGATCACATCCATGCCGTGATCGGTGGCCTGTTCCGGCCGGACGCCCAGGGCCTCCAGGCCCTTGACCAGCTCCGGGGTGCGCTCCGGCAGCTCTTGAGGGGGGCGCATCTGGCCGCGGGTCAGGTAGGATTGCGGGGCGTGTTTATCCTGGGACGGATGAAAAAACGCTTTCATGGTCTCTCCTGTCTCCGGTGATCGTGGGTGTTATTGCCTCTGTTGAGACTAGCACATACCGGGCCGGGTTCACCCTGGCTTTGCCCACGGACCCAGGTGCGCTAGACTAACGGCATGAATCGCCACTCCTTCCGTCATTGGTTGTTTGCGCTACTGCTGTTTCTGGCAGGGCCGCTGGGTGCCTCGCATCCGCCGATGATGACCGATACGGCGCCCGAACCCTGCCATGACACCATGGAGATGGCTATGGCCGATGGTGGTGCCATCCACAGTCATTCAGAGCATGACTCTACGCACCTCGCAGCCACCCCGGATCACGACTGCGACAGCCAGTGCGCCTGTTGCCCGGCTCCTGCTCCGGTTTTGTGGCCCTGACGGTGCAAGCGGTCCCGCCAATCTCAACCCCGAATCACTTCCTCTCTTCAGCCACCGACGCTGCACCCACGCGCGCGCCGCTGGAACTGCTCCGCCCGCCCAAATTCTCCTGACCACAGGATAGGTGCGCCTGACGATCGCACCCCCTTGGCCCTCCGCGGCCGTTTTTCTGTTGTGGTATTACCTTGTGGACAGGTGTTATGAACAAACCTCTATTTTTCGTGGCGCTGCTGGGCGCCTTTGCGCCGGGTGTGGGCAGTCATTTGCTTTGGCCCGAGCCTTCGGACAACGCCGAACCATCCAAGACTAGCGACGAGAAGGAGCCCCTTTACTGGGTGGCTCCCATGGATGACAGCTATCGCCGGGATGGGCCCGGCAAGTCCCCCATGGGCATGGATCTGGTGCCGGTGTATGCGGAGGACCAGAAACGCGAGCCCGGCGATGTCCGGATTAACCCGGCGGTTGCCCAGAACCTCGGGCTGACGCTGGCGGAAGCGACCCACGCGCCGGTGGGCCAGACCATTGAAACGGTCGGACTGGTGGAGGTGAACCAGCAACAGGTGCAGCACTTTCACGTGCGCGCCTCAGGCTGGATTACCGAGCTGGCTGTGGCCACCGAGGGCGACCCGGTCAAAGCCGGTGAAAAACTGTTTGAGTTTTACTCGCCGGAAATCATCAACCTGCAACGGGAATACCTGCAAAGCCTGAGAGACCAGCTTCCGGGACGGGCGGAGGGCTCCCTGTCTCAGATGCGCGCCAAAGGGGTGAGCGAGCGGGAAATCGAGCGACTGAAACGCGAACGCAGCGTACGGGAGAAACTGCGCTACTACGCGAGCCGGGACGGCTATGTGGTGCAGCTCGGTGTGCGCGAGGGCAACTTTGTGGACCTGCCGCAGAACCTGATGTCCATTGGCAGTCTTGAAGACATCTGGGTCAATGTCGAGCTGTTTGAGGCCGATGCGGGTCGTATCACCACCGGCCAGCCGGTCACCCTGACCACCGCAAGCTATCCCGGTGAAACCTGGGAGGGCACCGTCTCCTACCTCTACCCCACGCTCAACAGCAACACCCGAACGCTGCGCACCCGCCTGGAATTTGCCAACGACGAGGGTCGGCTTAAACCGGGCATGTTTGTCCGCGCCCGGATCGAGCCCGAGGATGAACAGGCCGTGCTATCCATTCCCCGCAGCGCCCTGATTCGCACCGGCGCCGGAACCCGCGTAGTGCGGGAAGTGGAACCGGAGGTGTATCGCTCGGTACCGGTCAAGGTCGGACAGGTCGGCCGCGAGCGCGCCGAAATTCTGGAGGGCTTGCGCCACGGGGATCGCGTGGTTGAAGACGGCCTGTTCCTGATCGATTCCGAGTCCAGCCGCGCGGCGGATTTGGGCCGAATCGAAACCCGAACACCAGAAGAGGACGAGGCGGATCACGATGCCATGGATCATGACGCAATGGATCACGGAGACATGGATCATGAGGGAATGGACCACGGAGGAAGCGCACCATGATTGCCGCGATCATTCGCTGGTCCATTCACAATCGCCTGCTGGTGGTACTGGCCACCTTGATGCTGTTGGGCTGGGGGCTCTACTCGGTGCGCAACACACCGGTAGATGCCATCCCAGACCTGTCCGATGTGCAAGTGATTGTCAAAACCTCCTACCCCGGGCAGGCGCCCCAGGTGGTGCAGGACCAGGTGACCTACCCGCTCACCACCGCGCTTCTGTCCGTCCCCAAAACCCAGACCGTGCGGGGCTTTTCCTTCTACGGTGACTCTTACGTTTATGTGATTTTTGAGGAAGGTACGGACCTCTACTGGGCCCGCTCCCGGGTGTTGGAGTATCTGAATCAGGCCGCTCAGGATTTACCCGAAGGCGCTCGCCCCGAACTCGGCCCGGATGCCACCGGGGTGGGCTGGGTATTCAACTATGCGCTGGTCGACCGCACCGGCCAGCACAACCTGGCGGAACTCACGACGCTGCAGAACTGGTTTCTGAAGTACGAGTTGCAGGCGCTCGATGGTGTGTCCGAGATCGCCACCATTGGCGGCATGAACCGGCAATATCAGGTGGAGGTCGACCCGCAGAAGCTGCGCGCCTATAACCTACCACTGCAACAGGTGCACGCCGCCATCGTCAACGGCAATGCCGAAACCGGCGCGTCGGTCATCGAAATGGCCGAGGCGGAGTATATGGTGCGCGCCACCGGTTATGTGCAGAGCATAGAAGACCTGGCGCAGATTCCGCTGGGCACCAACGAGCGGGGAACCCCGCTGCAGTTGAAAGACGTCGCCACCATCCAACTCGGCCCGGAAATGCGTCGGGGCATTGCCGAGCTGAACGGCGAAGGCGAGGTGGTGGGTGGCATCGTGGTGATGCGCTCGGGCGAAAACGCGGCGGAGGTGATTGACCGGGTGAAGGCCCGGCTGGATGAACTGAAGCCCAGTCTGCCCGACGGCGTGGAGGTGGTCACCACCTACGACCGCTCGCAACTGATTCGCAATGCGGTGAGCAACCTGTACGAAAAGCTCGGTCAGGAACTACTGGTAGTGGTCCTGATCTGCGCCCTGTTTCTGTTTCACCTGCGCTCATCCCTGGTGGTGGTGTTCAGCCTGCCGCTTGGCATTCTCATCGCGATGATCGTAATGCAGATCCAGGGCATCAACGCCAACATCATGTCCCTCGGCGGCATTGCCATCGCCATTGGTGCCATGGTCGATGGCGCGGTGGTGATGATCGAAAATTTTCACAAGCACCTGGAGCGCCACAAAGGCGAGCTGAGCAACGAACAACGCTGGCAACTGGCGGCCCGCTCGGCATCGGAAGTGGGCCCGGCCCTGTTTTTCTCGTTGCTGATCATTACCCTGAGTTTTCTGCCGGTATTCGCCCTGGAGGCCCAGGAAGGGCGGATGTTCTCCCCGCTGGCCTTTACCAAAACCTACGCCATGGCGGCCGCCGCCGGGTTGGCCATTACCCTGGTGCCAGTGTTGCTCGGTTACTGTGTGCGCGGGCGCATCCTGCCCGAGCGGAAAAACCCGATCAACCGGGTTCTGATCGCAGGCTATCAACCGCTGCTGCGCGGCGTGTTGCGCTTTCCCAAAACGACACTGCTGATCGCCCTGGCGATCATGGTCATCGGACTCTGGCCCGCACAGAAACTCGGTACGGAATTTATGCCCACGCTGGATGAAGGCGACCTGATGTATATGCCCACCACCTACGCGGGCGTATCCATTGGCGAGGCGCGGCAAATTGTGCAGCAGACCGACAAGCTGATCAAAACCCTGCCGGAAGTGGAGACGGTGTTCGGCAAAATCGGTCGGGCCGATACCGCCACGGATCCGGCCCCGCTGACCATGATCGAGACGGTGATTCAGTTCAAACCCAGAGACCAGTGGCGACCCGGTGTCACCCCGGAATCCCTGCGCGCCGAGCTGGATCAATTGATCGACTTTCCGGGCCTGACCAACGCCTGGGTGATGCCGATCAAAACCCGGATCGATATGCTCGCCACCGGCATCAAAACTCCGGTGGGAGTAAAAATTGCGGGGCCGGACCTGTCGGTGATTGAACAGCTCGGGCGGGAGCTGGAAACCGTGATTGGTGAGGTACCCGGTGCGAGCTCCGTGTACGCGGAACGCGTGGCCGGGGGGCGCTATCTGACCGTGGATATCGACCGCGCCAGCGCCGCCCGTTACGGGCTGAATATCGCCGATGTGCAGTCGGTAATCCGCACTGCCGTGGGCGGTGCCAATATCACCGAAACCGTCGAAGGACTGGAGCGCTACCCGGTCAACCTGCGCTATCCCCAAGCCTATCGTGACTCGCCGGAGGCGCTGGCCAATTTACCCATTGTCACCCCCAATGGAACCCACATTCCTTTGAGCGAGGTCGCCCGTGTGACCATCGACGATGGACCGCCCGCTATCAAGAGCGAGAATGCCCGGCTGAACGGTTGGGTGTTTGTCGACATCACCGAGCGGGATCTGGGCTCCTTTGTGGCCGACGCGCAAGCGGCGGTGAACGAGCACATTGAGTTGCCCTCCGGCTACTCGCTGCGCTGGGCCGGTCAGTACGAATACATGGCGCGCGCTCAGGAAAAGCTGGCGCTGGTGATGCCGATTACCCTGGGCGTGATTGTGTTGCTCCTGTACCTGAACTTCCGCCGCTTCAGCGAAGTGGCGATGATCCTCATGACATTACCGTTCGGGTTGTTGGGCGGCGTCTGGTTGCTGCTGGCGTTGGGCTATGACCTGTCGGTCGCGGTGGCCATGGGTTTTATCGCCCTGGCGGGGGTGGCGGTGGAAATTGGCGTATTGATGCTGGTGTATCTTAACCTGGAGTATCAGGCCGCCGAGGTGCGCTGCACCGAGGCCGGTCGGGCCTTCACCCGCGCGGACCTACAGCAGGCGGTGATGGAAGGGGCCGGGCTGCGGCTGCGGCCGATTGTGATGACCGCCGCCACGCTGTTCGCGGGCCTGCTGCCCATCATGCTCGGCGGCGGCACCGGTTCGGAGGTGATGCAGCGCATCGCCGCGCCGATGGTGGGCGGCACCTTCACGACACTGATCCTGACCTTGTTGGTGCTACCGGTGATCTATTACCTGTGGCGCTCGGTGGGTAAGCCGGCGACTTGATCGCCGGCTTAGCTGCGCAGGATGCTCTGGATCGTCGTAAACAAAAACGCCGTGAAGAGCAGAAAGCTGTAAGCAGTGGCAGTGAGTAAAAATTTAAGAACCGATTTCCACCATCCCTGACGATAAAACGTTTTGTGGCTCAGTAGCAGGTAGAGAGGCACCGACCAGAACAGCAGGCTACTGAGCACACTCAATGCCTCGGGCACCACAGGCCAGGCCGCGATGGCATCCTCAAGCATGGCCAAGCCCACCACCACCACAGCCAATTGCAACCCGAAGCTGTGGGTGTGGAGGGCAAGTATCAGGTGCTCCATATAATAGTGATGTCGCCGCCAGTAAATCAATTTCAGAACCAGGGCAAACAGCGGTAATAGCAAGAACATTACCTGGGGAGCAAGGGAAAAAAACTGATTGATGCCGATCTGAGGGTTCTCGGCAATAC
The DNA here is from genome assembly GCF_002381585.1 of Marinimicrobium sp. UBA4209. Taxonomy (NCBI): domain Bacteria; kingdom Pseudomonadati; phylum Pseudomonadota; class Gammaproteobacteria; order Cellvibrionales; family Cellvibrionaceae; genus Marinimicrobium; species Marinimicrobium sp. UBA4209. The sequence continues at coordinate 35,940 of NZ_DFTP01000117.1, read as the reverse complement.
GACCAAAATTATATTCGAGTCGGCGATTGATTTCGTCGCTGACCAAGGGCAGCTCAAAGTGCACATCCCGGCCCGGTATGGGTGGCGCAACCAGACCGCTCCTCGATTCTGACCCCTCACCCGAGGCTCTCTCGGTCGTCTCCTCCGGTGGATTCAAGTTGATCGAATCCACCGGTATCGCCTGAGCGAACACCAGAAAAGCCACAATGGAGGTAAAGATGTACAGGCGCAGCGGCGGAACATATGGGGCTCGGTGCCCCTGAACGTAACGCAGACTCAGAAACCCCGGGCGGACCCACAGTGGCCACAAGGTCCGCCAGAGACGATTGTCCCAGTTGGTGAACTCCCCCAGGAACTCGGTGATGAGTCCGAAGGCGCTGCGTACATAATTCTTGTTGTCCTGCCCACAGCGATGGCAATAATCGCCCTGAAGCGGCGTATCGCAATTGGCGCAGAGCGAAGGCTGAGTCATGTCATCCCTGTCGGCCATTGCGCTAAGCCACCACCCGGTCGCGCCCTTCAAGCTTGGCTTGATACAGTTTTCGATCCGCGCTCTCAATAAATTCCGCCAGCTCACACTCGTGATCGGGAATAATACTGGCGACGCCGACGCTGATGGAAACCAACTGACTGGCATCGGAAGCGGCGTGGGGAATCTGCAACTTCAAAATGGCCTGGCGGCATCGGTCGGCCACCGCATGAGCGGCCTTTCCATCCGTTTCCGGGAGCACCAGCATGAATTCCTCGCCACCGAACCGGGCCAGGAAATCCCTGGGGCGGGAAGCCACGGTATCCAGGGTCTGGGCAATCGACCTCAAGCAGTCATCGCCCTGCAGGTGTCCGTACCGATCGTTGTACTGTTTGAAATAATCGATGTCGATCAGCAATACCGACAGCGGCTGGCAGTTGCGCCGGGCATTCAACCACTCCACATCGAGAATGGAGTCGAGCATGCGCCGGTTGGCCACGCCGGTCAGGCCGTCCTGGTAGGACAGCGTCTCAAGTTCTTTCTGCAGTTTGATCAGTTCCTGCTCGGTTTTCTTGCGCTCACTGATATCGAACATGAAGCCGATCAGCGCTTCCACTTCACCTTGCTCATTGCGGGCGACATGGACCACGTCCCGAATCCAGACGTAGTCGCCGTCTTTGGTCAGTGCCCGGTAGTCTGCCTCATGGTCCACACCGGACTGGGACTGGCTCACACAGAAGTTCACCACCCAGTCCCGATCTTCCGGGTGCATCCGGGTCGCCCAGTCCTCTACGCTGACCCAGCTTTCCGGCGTCCAGCCCAGGAGCGCTTCAATCTGGGGGCCGATGTAGGCGAATTTCATGGTCGCCCAGTCGATTTTCCAGGGGATGGCCTTGGTGGATTCAAGCAGGGTTTTATAGACCGCGCTATCAGTTGCGTCGGAAATGGGGGAGCTCATGAATAGGTGGCCCGGTGCTGGTTGGTCAAAGCCGCTCCTCTGCCGGGAGCGATCACGCTGCCTCAATATACTCCGAACCGCCGGGGCGGCCAACACCCGCCCACCTGACTACACCTCGAAATGGGCCACTTTGCGCGACAACTGCTGAGCCAGCTCGGACAGCTCCCGACTGGACCCCGCTACCTGATCGGCGCCAGCGGAGGACGCCAGGGTCGCTTCGCTGATCCGGTTGATGTTCTGATTGACGCCCTCGGCCACCTGACTCTGCTCCTCGGCGGCGCTGGCAATCTGGTGGTTCATATCGGTGATGGATACCACCTCCTGACGAATGGTGGACAGGGCGCTCTCGGCCTCCCGGGTTTTTATCACGGTTTTCTGGGCCAATTGATGGCTGGTTTCCATCACCTCCACCGCGTCTCCGGCCCCGGTCTGCAGGGTGCCGATCATCTCCCGAATCTCCCGGGTCGAGGCCTGGGTGCGGGTCGCCAGCGAGCGGACCTCATCGGCAACCACCGCAAAACCCCGGCCGTGCTCGCCGGCGCGGGCCGCTTCGATGGCCGCATTCAGGGCCAGCAGATTGGTCTGCTCGGCGATACCGTTGATTACATCGATGATTTTTTCAATATCGCCACTCTGGGTCGATACCGTCTGCACTTTGCTCACCGCGTCCTCAAGGGTCTGCGCCAACTGTTCAATGGCGGAAGCGGTTTCCTGCACCGTCTGATTGCCGGTGTTCACTTCCCGGTCAGCGCTCTGGGTGGCGTTTGAGGCATTGGCCGCGCTTCGGGAGATCTCCACCACCGAGGCACTGAGCTGATTGATGGCGGCGGCCATCTGCTCGGTTTCCGAGGACTGCAGGCGCACCTGTTCGCTGTTGTCATCCGAAGTCCGGGTCAGCTCTTCCGACGAGCGGGCCAGGGTTTCCGCCGCCATGCGTACATCGGTGATCACACCGGCGAGCCGGCGCAGGGTTTTGTTGATATTGGCCATGACGCTGTTTGGGTAGCGAGAGCTCTCCGTCACGGTCAGTTGCCCGGATGCGAAAGCTTCGATCGCCTCTGACAAGGCTTCCGGCTCAGCCCCGAGAGTCGCTTTGATGTTTTTGATGATCACCACGGCCACCACCGCTCCCGCGATCAACGCCAACAAAAGAAACGCCACCATGACTTTGGCAAAATCGCTTGCTACCGCCTGCACATGATCCACGTCCCGCCGGATATCCGCTTCCTGATAGTCAATAAACGCATTCACCCGAGCCAGCCATTCGGTGTAGGCCACCGAGACATCGGATAACAGAAACTCGCGGGCCGCCTCGATGTTGCCGGCCTGGCGAAGGGCGATCAACTCAGAGGTCAGGCCCAGGGTTTCCTGCTCAATCGTCTGAATCCGGTCCAGCAGGCGCTGCTCTTGATCAGTCACGTTCTGGGTGTCGAAGAGCGCGTCCATCTGCCGGGCCGAGTCCTGATAAAACGCATCCAGGTCACGCACGTCCTGCAAGTGAGCCTGCAGGGCGCGGTCGTTCTCGACCAGCACGGCATCGCGAATGGCGATGGCCCGGTCGTGGACGCTGCCCCGGAAATTGATGGCATAGCGTTGCTTCTGGGAGGCCCCCTCGTTGACAGCGGACAGGGTCCGGTCCATGACGGTCACCCGCTGGATCCCCAGCACGGTCACCATGGTAAACAGTAGAAGAATCAATCCGAAACCCGCGCCAAGGCGCTGGGCGATGGTGAGCGATCTAGCCATGATAAGTACTCTGTATACGGGGACTCGCCCCTAGAATGTCCTTGGCTCTGCGGCCAAGTGTTAATTTTCCCGACAGAGTACGTGTCAGTGTGTCGCATAGATCAACATTGCGACCATTGGGCTGAGAATCGTTGGATTACGCGCGTTGCGCTAATCCAACCTACTCAAGTTGTGACGCTATGGATTCCATTGACTGCTGTAGTGCGTTAGCGAAGGCCTGGGGCTGCTCGAACTGGGGGAAGTGATGGGTGCCCGGCAGGATGGTCTCCTGAACGTAGGGCGCGCAGCGCTTTTGCGCCGCCTCGGAAATGTGCTCACCGTTCAGCGCCACAATGGGCCCTTTGATAGCGGCAAAAGCCGCGTCCGGGGACCAGCGCAACAGGTTGTGCCAGATGGGCAGCAGGCGCTCTGGATCGCCCGACGACATCCGGGCTTTGATCCACTCACGGATTTCAGGGTCCAGCTCCGACACCGTGGTGTTGTCCACCAGCCCGGCCATGGCCTCGCGAAAATCCGCCTTGAAAGGTTCTTCAATGGAGGCAATGGTCTCGGCATCCATATCCCCATAGGGCAGCCCGAAACTGTCCACCAAAACCACGCCCACCGGTCCGGACCAGCGCCGGGCCGCTTCCAGGGCCACGCAACCGCCCATGGAGTGGCCCACCAGTATCAGTCGGTGGGCGCCCTTCTGATCAGCCACCTCGGTTACGGCTTTGGCCAGGCCCTCGATCGTCCAGTCATCCCAGAGTCTATCCCGCGCCTCGCCGTGGCCGGGCAGATCCAGAGCCAGGCAGTGGAGGTCCTGGGGCATGGCAGCCAGTGTTTGCACCCAATCGGTGCGCTGGCAGCTCCAGCCGTGAATCAGAATGACCAGAGGTTCGCCCTGGCCCTGCTCGGTCACACAATCGTCATAGTGGTCGGACATGGTTGGCTTCTCGTTGGAATGAGTCGTGCTTGAATTAGTCATTGCAGATTGGCGTATTTCAACGCAGACTTATTTAAAATAAGCGAAAATCGCGCCAGAGTCGATGATTTGATCTCCGGCTGCCCGCCACATCCACTGGCGGCGGCCTTACGGAACCACGGTGCCATGCCAGACGATACACTGCGGAAACGCTTTGCTGAGCATAACGAACAACTCCTGGGAACCCTTTACGGCAGTGCGCTGAGCAACGGCCAGTGGGGGCCGTTTCTCAAGCGGATGATCGATTTGACCGGGTCCCGCTCGGCCCGCTTACTGTTGTTGAATCAGGGCGCGAATACCGTTCAGCGCAGCATCAAGGTCAACATCGACGATAGTGCGCACCAGCGCTACGTGGAACACTTCGTCAATTTGTGCCCCTGGCGCACCGAGCTGGGAGAGAAGCCAACCGGGCAGTTGTATTCCACCTACCTCGATTTCAGTTGCCGACAGCCGACGTTTTACCAGACCGAATTCTTCAACGACTGGGCCAGAGGCCTGGATATTCATCACGGCGTGTGCGGCACGGTCTACAGCACCGAGCAGCACAAGGTGCAACTGTTGATTCAGCGCACCGGCGGGCAGGGGTATTACTCCCGGGAAGAGACCAACCTGATCAACAGCGTACTGCCCCATATGCGCCAGGCACTGCGACTCAGTGCCCAGATGGCCGACCGGGAGGCGCGGTTGACGTCGGCCCTGAATGCCGCCCAGAGTCACCCGTTGCCATTTGTTCTGTTCAATGCGAATGGCCAGATCCGTTACCTCTCGCCTCAATTGGAGCAGGCCGCCCCGATGGGCCTGCGCTTCACCTCGGACGGCGTTGAATTCACCGACCCGAATCTGAATCCCCCCTTCAAAGCGGCTCTGCAGCGTCTGACGGGCCAAGCGGCCCACTGCCAAAGCCTGGAGTGGCGCTTTGAGGTGCCCCGCCCCCACTGCCCGCCCCTGTATTGCCTGTTGACGCCGGTGTTTCCGGGCGCCGAACCCAATCTGCCGTTCTGGCAGACCGATATCCACGCCGCGCTCTATATCCGGGACCCATTGGCTCAGATCGGCCGACGTCACCAGCAGTTGGTCACCGCCTACGGACTGACCGACACTGAGGCCAGGCTGGCCCTGGATATCGCTCTGGGTCTGGAACTGAAAGCGGTAGCCACCCGGGACCACCGCTCGATCCACACCCTGAGAAGCCAGTTGAAGTCCGTATTCAATAAAACCGGCTGTTCTCGACAGAGCCAATTGGCGGCCCTGGTCAACCAACTGCCGGCCCGATAGTCCCTCAACGGCACTGGTGCCACTTTTGCTCAACCCTGTGATATATTCATTCCCGATCCGGCATTTGGCCCCACACCCAGTGTCGGGTTTGCCAAGCAACGGCAATCGCACACAGAGCCATAACAACAGAGGCCAGTAACAGGCCCGGGACTTTCGGTGTATGAAAGACGACAAGCCCACCTCGTTCGATATTGCCTATCGGGCCGGGGTTTCCCAATCCACAGTGTCACGTGCCCTGCGCGACAGCCCGTTGGTCAACGAGGCCACCCGTAAGCGAGTCCAGGCAATTGCCCGGGAGCTGAACTACAAAGTCGACAAAAACGCCCGCAACCTGCGCTCCAAGCAGACCCGGACCATCGCCCTGCTGCTGTGTGAAGATCAGGGTATTGGCGACTCCATGATCAACCCCTTCTTTCTGTCCATGCTGGGCAGCATTACCCGCGCCTGTGCCAACCGCCAGTACGACCTGCTGGTGTCCTTTCAGCAGATGAGCGATGACTGGCACGCGGATTTTGAGGACGCCCACCGGGCCGACGGAATCATTTTCCTGGGGTATGGCGACTATGTGACCTACGTGGAAAAGCTGATCCACCTGAACGAGGCGGGCGCTCACTACATTACCTGGGGTCCGGTGTTGCCGGGCCAGCCGGGCGTGTCCATTGGCTGCGACAACTACAACGGTGCCTACAAGGCCACAAAACATCTGTTACAGCTCGGCCGGAAACGGATCGCGTTTATTGGGGACGCCAGCGAGCACTCCCCCGAGTTCCGGCGCCGCTATGAGGGGCACGCCCGGGCACTGAAGGAATTCGGGATTGAGCTGGATCCGGCCCTTCAGGTCGCGGCGGAAACCTCGGAAACCGACGGCAAGGCGGGCATTGAAACCCTGCGAGCGCGGGGCGTGGAATTCGATGCGGTATTTGGTGCGAGCGACCTGATCGCCATCGGGGCGATTCAGGGAATTGAGGCCGCCGGTCTGATCGTACCGGATGATATTGCGGTGGTGGGCTTTGATGACATTCCCACCGCCTCCTACACCCATCCGCCCTTGACCACGGTGCAACAGAACACCCGACTGGCGGGTGAGCTGCTGGTAGACAACCTGCTGAAGATGATCGACGGTGAGAAACCGGAATCTTTCCTGCTGCCCACCGACCTGATGGTGCGTGGCTCTTGTGGGCACAAGGCATAGCGTTCTAGCTTATGCGGTAATCTAACCTTCTCTAATAACGAATGACAACGGCACGTACGAATTGACTACCACTTAGCACATGAACCAAACCTAAATGTTTTCAATAACTAAACGGACCAAGTGGGCGTCGGGGTCAATATCACGGGTTCTAATCTACATCCCTGTTTAGACCCATCTCTTTATTCTGCCCGGTGTCGGTTGGCAAAGTAACGCGCTCGCCACTGGCAGCGCTTTGGCGCGCCGCATCTAGGATCTGCATTACAATCATGTTGTTTTCCAGTGAAGATAACGCATAGGGTTCGGGTTCGATGGTTTGCTCAATCACCGCCTTAAAATAACTGAAGGGATCATCATACGGATACGGCCGCTCTTCCAGTTTTTTGCGGGTTTCATCAAAGTCATCGTAGCCGCGGGCGAGGCGTTTACGATACTGATGGCGATTATCGGCATAGAGCACGCCAGTGGTGCCATACACCTCCATATCTTTGCGACCGATTGGCCAGTTCCACGACCCTTGTACAACAGCTTGGGCGTGAGGGTAGGTTAAAATGAGAGTCGCCTCATCGTCTACCTCAGGGTTATTTTCCGGCTGTAACTGCTGGGTCACTGCTGTGACGGTCTTGGGCACTTGACCGTCGGTCAGCCAGGTCAGTAAATTCGCTCCATAACAGGCAAAATCCATAATGGCACCGCCGCCATTTTGTACCGGGTCTAACAGCCAGTCTAAAAACTCCTGGTTGATCCCCAGTTTACTCGGACCTTTGTGACCGTCTTGAACCAGCACCTTGCGCATCTCGCCAATGTCGCCCGACTGTAGCGCCGCTTTGACTGCATGGTTAGTGGGATACCAGGTCGTTTCATAGTTTGTCAGTAGATGGATTTTGTGCTGTTTCGCCAGATCATACATTTTTTGGGCATGGGTCATATTGACCGCCAACGGTTTTTCAACCATGACATGAATGCCGCGCGGGGCAGCCACTTCCACCACTTCAAGATGCTCAAAAATACTGCCAAAGGCTGTAATGGCTTCTGGCTGGGTAGCGTCTATCATCGCTTCCAGTGTGGGGTAGACCTTATCCATACTGTAATCATGCTGGCTGGCATATCGCCGGGCCAGGGATTTATCCGGCTCGACAATGCCCACAATCTCAAAATCGCCGCGCTCTTCACTATTAAAAACCCAGTGCACGTGGGTATGGGTTAACCCCGCCACTCCAATCTTTAATTTATTATCCGCCATAGCCGGTCCGGAACTCGCGAGCAATAGCCAAAAAAACATCAGCCACTTCATTATTTTCTCCTGTTATCCGCTAAATTGATAATCAAATATTCGCATTCTATAAGGCAGAACAAATCCCGAACGTTGCTACAATCACATTTTCTTAAGTTGAACCAACCTAGCCGCCAAGCCGTCATTATTAACAGGACCATCGTAGATAAGAACCCGTACGCCATCGCCCGGTACCCCCAGGGTAATCTGACCGTCCACATCAAATCGCTCACCGGTATCGGCATCGCGCCACTCGCCCTGACTCAACCAGCGATCAACACTGATACTGGTTGCCTCGTCACCTTTGTTCAAGAGCACCAGTGCGGTTTGCGCCTGATGATCGTCCTGATATACCCGCAGAAACGACGCCGTATCGCCCGAGAAATCCAGATTGGCCTGCAGACCTTTTTGCAGGGCAACTGACTCCTGCCGAATATGGGCAATCCGACTCAGGTTGTCGGTAATGGCATGGCTGCGAGCCTGTTCAATCCGTTCCTGGCCGAAGTAATTCCGATTGCCTTCGTGCTCTTTGGTGCCGGGCATAAACCCGATTTCCGAACCATAGTAAATGGATGGAATACCACGGGAGGTGAACAGCCAGTTGTTGGCATTAATGTACGCCTTGGTATCGCCATCCATCCGACGAATGTCGTGATTCTCGTAAAAAGAGACCAGCTCGTAGGGATTATGATAAGGGCTGTTTTCCAGGTGCAGGTAACTCAGAATTTCCGAGTAATCACTCTCCGGATTTTCAAACACCGAGGTCAGGGTTTCCTGTGCGGGAAAGTCCAGGAGGCTCAAACCGCCATTTTCCGGCTGAGTGTGCTCCCCGAGAAACTCCGCGTCGAACACAAAGCTCTCACCAAACATGAAGAAATCCGGATGCTCTGCGCGAATGCGATCAGTAAACTCTTTCCAGAATTCATGGGGCTTGTGCCGCAAGGTATCAATGCGAAAGGCCGCCGCGCCCTGATCAATCCACTGAAGGTAAGCGTCCACTACATACTCCATCACCGCGGGATTATCGGCATCAAACTTACCCAGCTGCGCCAGGTCTTTTTCCCGCTCGTAGAAAGCATGCAGGGGGTTGTTCGGATTCAACTGCTCCGGCTCCAGGTTTTCGTGATCGGCAATCAGCTCGCCATTGCGCCCATAAACCTCACCGTACATCGGCTGGTCTTCCTCCATCGAATAGGCGGGTGAGCTGTGATTGGCCACAATATCCAGAACGATTTTCAGGTCGTGCTCTTCACGCAACCTCCGGGTCAGGTCCGAAAAGGTCAATCCTTCGGACTCCCAGTGTTCATCAACTTTGAAAAAATTGGTGCCCCAATAACCGTGGAAACCGGTTTTGCCGCCGTCTCCCGGCTGAGCAAAGCCGACCGGATCACCGCCATTAAAAGCCTGGTTGGGATTATCCACGATCGGAGAAATCCACAGCGCCGTGACCCCCAGTGATTTCAGGTACTCGGCATTATTCAGGATGCCTTTGAAATCCCCACCCAGGTAACCAACGTTGGCCTCTTTTCCATCAGGACCCGGCATGGGAACATCAAAGCTGGGAAACTCGCCGCCCTGATCTTCGTGGTTGTTGGAGGGGTCGCCATCCACAAAACGATCGGTCAGCAGGAAATAAATCGCCTCTTCGGCAAAGGCTTCCTGAGTGCCGTAGTAATGGGGTCGATCAGTGGTGGAGGTGCTCGTAGAGCCAGGAGTCGACGTGGAGGCACAGGCCGCCAGAGCCAGGGTGCTGGCGAGAATACTCAACCGGGTCGTCAGTGCGTGCTTCATGCGTCGACTCCTTCGTCAGTCACAATAAGGGTAGCGGCAGCGGCCACCAGGAAAGATACGCCGCCCGCCACGAGCACCCAAATAGCCTCACCGGCGAACAGATTATTCAGAATCAAACCCAACAGACTGCCGGCAATGATCTGTGGAATCACAATAAAGAAATTGAAGATCCCCATGTACACGCCCATTTTGTGGGAGGGCAGCGAGCAGGACAGGATCGCGTAAGGCATCGACAGAATGGACGCCCAGGCAAAGCCGACCCCCACCATGGACACCAGTAACCAGACGGGATCGCGAATGATCACAAACGAAATCAGTCCCGCCGCGCCCAGGCACAGGTTTACAATGTGTGCGCCCTTGCGCCCCAGCTTACGGGCCAGCAGGGGAATCACTATCGCCGCCAACGCGGCAAAACCGTTGTAGGCGCCAAACAGTACGCCCACCCAGTCAGCACCGTCGTTATAGAGTTTTGACGATGTATCCAGGGTCTGATAGTGATGGCTGGTAACCGCGCTGGTGGCGTAAATCCACATGGAAAACAGCGCAAACCAGGAGAAGAACTGAACCACGGCCAGTTGCGCCATGGTTTTGGGCATATGGAACAGGTCATGCGCCACCTGATAGATGCCATTGCCGGTTTTGCCCTGGCGGAGCATATAGCCCGCTACCAGCTGCAATATACCTACACCTCCCAGAAGTCCAGCCAGCACATAGACTTCCTTCTCAAGACTGAGACCATACACCAGAGCGGCCACCAGAATACCCGCCACCGCAAACACCGTACCCCAACCGCTGTAGGAAGACGCGGAGCGGGTTTCCACATCCGCTGATGCCGCCCGCTTCTGTTGTACCTTGAATTGTTCAAAAGCGGCGAGCTCTTCCGGGCTGTATTCGCGGGTTTTGAGTACCGTCCAGAGGACCGCCAGCAATAGAATTGCACCGCCAATCCAGAATGAATAGATCACTGAATCTGGCACTACGCCTGGTGCGGCGGTATTGCTGACATTCAGCCAGTTGGTCATGATCCAGGGCAAAAACGAGGCGACCACTGCGCCAATACCGATGAAAAAGCTCTGCATGGCAAAGCCTTTGGTCCGCTGTTTGTCCGGGAGCATATCACCCACAAAGGCGCGGAATGGCTCCATGGAAACATTGATGGACGCATCCAATATCCAGAGCATACCGGCGGCCACCCACAAAGTGGGTGAATGGGGCATATACAACAAGGCAAGACTGGCGAAAATGGCGCCGAACAGAAAGTAAGGACGACGGCGTCCCAATCGGTTCCAGGTTTTATCGCTCATATAGCCGATGATTGGCTGAATCAGAAGACCGGTCACCGGCGCCGCCAGCCAGAGAAACGCCAGGTCATCAATGGGCGCTCCAAGGGTCTGGAAAATACGGCTGACATTGGCATTCTGCAGGGCAAAACCGAACTGGATGCCCAAAAATCCGAAACTCATGTTCCAGATCTGCCAAAAACTGAGTTGAGGTTTTTGTTTCATGTTAACCACTTGTTATCTGTTATCGGGTGCTTTCAGCTTAGCATCTTCACACCCTTTAAATGAGAGCCTGACGCGCCAGCCGCTCAAATTAAGCAAGCCGGCGCGCCGCGGCAATAGCCTGCATACGTATTCATTCAAATATGGCTCTTTTTTGATCGATTTCCCGCCCTCGATATCAATGCATACGTATGTAGTCTGTTGCCGCCGATTCCAGCGCTAACGTATATTGGTTTCAGTTCAAATAAGGCCGGGTAACAACCAAATCCGCGCTAAAACAACGAAGACAATAACGCTTCAAGGCTCTTTGCGATGAATTCCTCTATGGCTCTTTTTGACCGGCGACCAGACCGGATTCAGTCAGTAATTTCTGCGGAGGTACACCATGCAAACTAATCCCTGGTGGCGCGGTGCCGTCATTTACCAGGTATACCCCCGCAGCCTCATGGACAGCAATTCCGACGGTATTGGCGATATTCCAGGGATCATTTCGAAGCTGGACTACATCGCCAGTCTCGGAGTTGACGCCATTTGGGTATCCCCGTTCTTCAAGTCGCCCATGAAAGACTTCGGGTATGACATCAGCGATTACCGGGACATTGACCCCATCTTCGGCACTCTGGACGACTTCGACCGATTGATCGAGCAAGCACACGCCAAAGGCATCAAGATCATTATCGATCAGGTCCTGAGCCACACGTCAGACCAGCACGCGTGGTTCGAGGAAAGCCGCCAGTGTCGTAACAACCCCAAGGCGGACTGGTACGTCTGGGCCGACCCCAAAGAGGACGGCACACCGCCGAACAACTGGCTGTCCATTTTTGGAGGTTGCGCCTGGGAGTGGGAGCCGCGGCGCGAGCAGTATTACCTGCACAACTTCCTCAAAAGCCAACCGGACCTGAACTTCCATAACCCGGAAGTCCGCGCCGAAATTCTGGACGAAGTGGAATTCTGGCTGAAACGGGGAGTAGACGGCCTACGTCTGGATGCGATTACTTTCTGCTTTCACGACCAGAAGCTGCGGGACAACCCGGCCAAACCCAAGGAAGAGCGCAAAGGCCGTGGCTTTACCGAAGACAATCCCTACGCCTTTCAGTACCACTGGTACAACAACGATCGCCCGGAGAATGTGCAGTTTCTCGAATCCCTGCGCAAAGTCATGGACCGTTACCCAGGCTCGGTCACACTGGGAGAAATCTCATCAGAGGACTCCCTGGCCACCATGGCCGAGTACACCAAAGGCAACGATCGGTTGCACACCACCTACAGTTTTGAGTTGTTGGTGGAGAACTTCAGCACCCGCTATATCCGTGAAACCGTGGAGACACTGGAGGCGAGCCTCGCTGAGGGTTGGCCTTGCTGGTCCATTGGTAACCACGATGTACGTCGGGTGATGACGCGCTGGGGCGGAGCCGATAAATCCGATGCCCTGGCCAAGCTGTTCAATGCCATGATGCTATCCCTGCGCGGAAGCGTGTGCAGCTATCAGGGTGAAGAGCTTGGCCTGACCGAGGCGGCGCTACAAAAGCACGAACTCCAGGACCCCTACGGGATCACCTTCTGGCCGCGCTTCAAAGGCCGGGACGGCTGTCGAACTCCCATGCCCTGGCAGAAGGATGTCCACACTGCCGGATTTTCTGAAGCAGAGACCACTTGGCTGCCCATTCCCCAAGAGCACCGAATCAAAGCGGTCGACGTTCAGGATAAAAACCCGGACTCCGTTCTGAATGCCTATCGTATTTTCGTTCACTGGCGCACCGATCAGCCAGCGTTGCGCCTGGGAGATATCGAATTCCAGGACACACCAGAGGGACAGATGCTGTTTACCCGTCGTCATGATGACCAGGCACTTCTGGTCGCCATGAACTTTTCAAACAAAGAAGTCGCGCTGGATGTGGAACATTTGAACGCAGGCCCGGCACTCGAAGGACACGGATTCAGCGGCGCAAGAATCGAAGGTCGACAGCTGATTTTGCCTGCCTATGGCGCCGGCTACTTCAGCCTGGATGGCTGATTGCTCCCACAGATTCACTCTGCATACGTATTCAATGGGTTGGCAACGGGAAACAGGCGTTGAATACGTATGCAATGAATTGCCCACCCATACACGATGGGATAGCCTGAATTTCAGCAGGAATTTGGCGAAACGTCGCTGAATCTGAAATCGCCTGGACTGATTTGCATCAGTGACTGGCGGCGACATTTTAACAACTGCTCAATGCTCAACCATAATAACCTATGAAAGGGGATCGTTAGATGATGAACACCAAGAAGCTTATTCTGCCTTCCATGATCGGCTGCCTTGCCGCCGGAATGACCATTGCTCCCGCATACGCCCAGGACCAAGAAGCTGGCATGCTCGAGGAAGTGGTGGTTACCGGTATCCGCCGCAGCCTTATGAACGCTATCGCCATTAAAGAAAACTCTTCCTCTATCGTGGAAGTGGTTTCCGCTGAAGACATCGGTAAACTGCCCGATACCAGCATCGCCGAATCACTGGCTCGCCTGCCCGGTCTGGCCGGTGAGCGGGTCAACGGTCGCACCAGCGGCATTTCCGTCCGCGGTTTCAACGAAGACTACGTCGCCACCACCATGAACGGCCGCGAATTGCTGGGCATTGGCGACAACCGTGGGGTCGAGTATGACCTCTACCCCTCTGAAATCATTTCCGACGCAGTCGTCTACAAGACCATGCAAGCCGATCTTGTGAATCAGGGCCTCGGTGGTGTGGTCGATCTGCGTACCCTGCGTCCGCTGGAAAATGATCGCATTATCAGCATTAACGGCAATTACGAAGTCAATGGCATGGAGTCCGCTAACCCGGACTACGATGACACCGGTCATCGCCTGGCATTCACTTATTCCGATACCTTTGCCAATGACACCATGGGCTTCGCCGTAACACTGGCTTCCATGGAATCGCCCAGTCAGGAGGAGCAGGCCGGCATCTGGGGTTACCCTGAGATCGACGAGGGCTTCATCTTCGGTGGTCACAAATCCTTTGTTCGCTCAGCCACCATGGAACGCGACACCATCTCCAGCGTATTTCAGTGGGAACCCACCGAAGACCTGAGCATCACCGTTGACGCCCTGTATATCGACTTCCTTGAGTCCAAAGTCTTCCGCGGTTTTGAAGATGGCGGGCCAGTCTGGGGCGGCGCGAACTACACTGTAGGCGACGTTGAAAACGGACTGGTCATGAATGGCGAATTTGATGGCTTCCACACCGTAATCCGTAACGATGGTGAAACCAAAGAAGGCGACCTGTCCACGTTCGGTTTCAACGCCAAGTATCGGCTCAATGAGACCTGGTCAGCTGAACTGGACGTTGCTACCAGCGAATCCGCCAAGGACCTGATCAATATGGAAAGCTTTTCCGGTACCGGTCGTGCTGGCACCACTCAGCAGGGCGATCCGGGTGCTCGATCATGGCAGCAAGTATCTCCCGAAGGTGTGAGGTTCGGTGATCACTCGAGCATTGCATTGCCCGACTATACTGACCCTGCTGCTATCCGCTTAGCGGGCCCACAAGCCTGGGGTGGCGCTATTGCCCAACGCGTTGGAGGGAAAAACAACGCGCAGGACGGCTTCGTTAACTATCCGAGCTTTGACGAAGAGCTGGACACTCTGCGTCTCTCTGCAATCGCTGAACTCAACGGCGATTTTTTCCAGAGTGTCGAGTTGGGTTTGAACTATTCCGACCGAACTAAAGGCAAGGTTAACTACGGTGCCTTCCTAGTGGCCCCCGGTTTTGATGCGGACCTGCCCCTCGAGGACCAGACCGCCCTGCCCTTGAACGACCCGGCCTTGGCTTCCTACTACGTTGGTACCTCCAGCTTAGACTACCTTGGTACTGGCACCAGTGTAGTTGCGTATGACGGCGTAGGGATGTATAGAGATGGCATTTACACCGAGATCGACGCTACCGAGTTTGAAACTGACCGCTTAGGCGACACGTATGTTGTGAACGAAGAAGTTCTCACCGCCTATACCAAAGCGGACTTCGAAACCGGCATTCTCTCCGGTAACGTGGGTGTGCAGATAATCGACACCAATCAACGTTCAGATGGCTTTGTCAGCGTATCTCGTGAAGACGAAGACACCGGCCTGGTCAGCGTTGTCGCGACTCCAGTCAGTGGCGGCGCTGATTACATCAAGGTCCTTCCAAGCCTGAACATGAACTTCCAGATGACGGAGAGCCAGGTTGTTCGTTTCGCAGCGGCGAAGACCCTTTCCCGGGCCCGTATGGATGAAATGCGCCCAAACAACACTGTCAACTTCCGATTTGACGACGCCCGTCGCGAAAGCGCCGATCCGGAATTCAGCGCCTGGAGTGGCTCCGGCGGTAACCCGAACCTGCGTCCACTCGAAGCCGTACAAACCGACCTGTCGTACGAGTACTACTTCACCAACGACGGCTATGTGGCAGCCTCATGGTTCTACAAGGATTTGCTCAACTGGCACATCAGCCAGGACGTGATCACAAACTTCGAGCCTTACTTCATCGAAGGCTATCATGATGCAGGTACGGACAACTTCCAGTCCTACCAGGGTCCGACCAGTTCCATTGCCGAACTGGGCAAGGGTAAAGTGGAAGGTATCGAGCTTCACGGTAGCTTGCCGTTCTATACCTTCAGCGAAACGCTGGACGGTTTTGGTTTGGTCGCTGCGGCAACCTTCCTCGACGGCGCTATCGAGTATGATGGCGAACAGCAGGAAATCCCCGGCTTGTCCGAAGAGTCTTACCAGCTGACGGTCTACTACGAGAAGAACGGCTTTGAGTTCCGTGTCAGTGGCCGCAAGCGCGATGCGTTCCTTACAGAAACCCGCGGCCTCAGCTTGGCGCTGACTCCGACAACGGACCAGGGCTCTGAGCTGTGGGATGCGCAGATCGGTTATGACTTCGGCGCGGGTGGTTTCGACTCGCTTGACGGCCTGAGCGTTACCCTGCAGGCCCAGAACCTGACCGACGAAGAAACCGTCGGAGCTGCAGAAGACGATCCCCGTCGGATCACGTCTTACCAGACCTTCGGTGCTAACTATCTGCTCGGTGTGAACTACCAGTTCTAAACAGGGCATGAAGGAAAGCCCCTGCTATAGTGAAGAGCTGTAGCAGGGGCTTTTTTTTGGCTGGAGATAAAGACGTGAATCATTCCATAAAAAATGTGTTGGTTGTCGGCGGCGGCTCCTCCGGATGGATGGCGGCAGCCGTATTGTCCCGATTTTTCAGCAAGCAGATCCGTATTCAACTGGTGGAATCCAGCGAGATAGGCACCATCGGTGTCGGTGAAGCAACCATCCCCCCCATCAAGAACTTCAATGATGTACTTGGCATCAAGGAAGCCGACTTTCTGAAACAGACACGGGGTACCATCAAACTCGGTATTCAGTTTGAGAATTGGAATCGCCCCGGCGACTGTTATATGCACGCCTTCGGTGAAATCGGGCGCAACCTCGGCATTGCCGGTTTCCATCACTATTGGCTGAAAGCCCGACAGGCCGGTGTGGCCGAAGACTTCTGGCGTTACTCGCTCAACGAGCAGGCCGCTCGGCATAACCGCTTTGCTCCCATGGAAACCATTCCCGGCACTCAGTTTCCGGGGCTTACCCACGCGTATCACCTTGATGCCGGCCTGTACGCACAGATGTTGCGCGCCTACAGCGAAAAGCTCGGCGTCAAGCGCATTGACGGCAAAATTCAGACGGTCGACAAGGATTCCGAGTCCGGCGATATCGCCGCCGTTGAGCTCGAATCCGGTGAACGCCTAGCAGCGGATCTGTTTATCGACTGCTCGGGTTTTCGCGCACTGCTCATCGGTGAAGCGCTGGACGTCGACTTCGAGGACTGGAGCCACTGGTTGCCCTGTGATCGCGCTCTTGCGGTTCCCAGCGAGGCAGCAGAAACCATCACGCCGTATACCCGGGCCATCGCCCACGAGGGCGGCTGGCAATGGCGAATCCCGCTTCAGCATCGCACGGGTAACGGCCTGGTCTACAGCCACCGCCACCTGAGTGACGACGAGGCGACGCATACCCTGTTGTCCAACCTGGACACCCCCGCCCTGGCGGACCCTCGTCCGATCCGTTTCAAAACCGGACGCCGGGTCCAGCAGTGGTGCCAGAACGTTGTGTCCCTGGGCCTGTCCAGCGGCTTTCTCGAGCCCCTGGAGTCCACCAGCCTGCATCTGGTTCAACAGGGGCTGACCCGCCTGATCAAGCTGTTTCCTCGCAACGGCATACAACCGAGCGATATTGAAGAGTACAACCGGCAGTCACAGTTCGAGTTCGAAAAAATCCGTGACTTCATCATTCTGCACTATCACCTGAACCGTAAAACCGACAGCCCGTTCTGGCGCATGTGCCGTGAAGCACCCAAGCCGGAATCACTGCTTCGGCGCATTGACCTGTTTGTCGGCTCAGGGCGGGTTTTTTGCGAGCAGGAAGAACTGTTTCGCGAAACTGCCTGGGAACAGGTCATGATCGGCCAGGGCATTACGCCACAGGACTATCACCCGCTGGTGGACAACATTGAAGATCATCAACTGCGCGAGTTTATGAATTTCTGGCAACGGATTGTCGACAAAACCGTCGCCCAGATGCCCTCTCACAACGACTTTATTGCCTCGATCAAGTAGTGGATACCTCATCATGATACGCCTGACATTATTCCTCACCCTGCTCCTTGGAATACCCGCCGCGCTTGCCGATCCCATTGACCGCATCGATCCGCCGTTCTGGTGGGCGGGCATGCGCAA
This sequence comes from Marinimicrobium sp. UBA4209, assembly GCF_002381585.1. Lineage (NCBI taxonomy): Bacteria > Pseudomonadati > Pseudomonadota > Gammaproteobacteria > Cellvibrionales > Cellvibrionaceae > Marinimicrobium > Marinimicrobium sp. UBA4209. The sequence goes on along the minus strand of NZ_DFTP01000117.1, from coordinate 18,018 downwards.
TCCCAACGTACAGCTGATGATTCACGGCGACCGGATTGCCCAGTGGTCTGTAAGCCTGGAGCATCCTCAGGTTGCGGTGACCGATGTGCACCGTGTCGAGAGTGAAAATTATCTGTTTGTCGATCTTGACGTTCGCAGCACCTTTCAGGGCGGGACTGTCACCCTGCAGTTTGCCCATGAAAACGGCGACAATTTCCAGCATGACTATGCGTTCCACACCCGCCGGAAAAACTCCGCCGACCGCAACGGCTTCAACACCACCGATGCCATTTATCTGATCACCCCGGATCGTTTTGCCAACGGCGACTCGAGCAATGACACACTTCCCGAGCTCAAAGAAGCCGCGAACCGGGACAGCAGCGTCGGCCGTCACGGCGGCGACCTGGCCGGGCTGATCCAGCACCTGGATTACATCGCGGACATGGGCTTTACCGCCATCTGGCCAACCCCCATGCTGGAAAATGATCAACCCGAGTATTCCTACCACGGTTACTCCATTACCGACTTCTATCGGGTAGATCCGCGCTTTGGTGACAATGAGGACTATCGACAGCTCAGCCTGCAAGGCAAAGCCAAAGGCGTCGGCCTGATTCAGGATATGATTCTCAACCACATCGGATCCGGCCACTGGTGGATGGACGATCTGCCCACCGACGACTGGTTGAACTTTCAGGACGAATTCGTCCCCACCACCCATTACCGGACCAGCGTTCAGGATCCTTACGCGGCGGACATCGATAAACAGGAGTTTGCCGACGGTTGGTTTGTGAAATCCATGCCGGACCTGAACCAACGCAACTCGCTGGTGGCCAATTACCTGATTCAGAACAGCATCTGGTGGATTGAGTACGCGGATCTTTATGGCATCCGTACCGATACCTATTCCTACTCCGACAAGGATTTCCTGACCGAGTGGACCCGCCGCATTATGGCGGAATACCCCAACTTCAATATTGTCGGTGAGGAGTGGAGCACCAACCCCAATGTGGTGTCCTATTGGCAGCGCGGCAAAGACAATAAAGACGGTTATGTGTCCTATCTTCCCAGCGTAATGGATTTCCCCATGTACGACGCCCTGCGCGCCGCACTGACGGAAGACGAAGCGTGGAATCGCGGGTTGATTCGCGTCTACGAAACCCTGGCGGATGACAACCTCTACGCGGACCCGATGAGTCTGGTCATTTTTGCCGAGAACCACGATACCAGCCGACTGTACAGCCTGATTGATAAGGACGTCGAGCGGTTCAATATCGCCATGACCTTGCTGGCCACCATGCGCGGGACCCCTCAATTCTTTTACGGCTCGGAAGTGCTTGCCACCAGCCCGAAGACCCGTGACGACGGCGCCGTGCGCAGTGACTTTCCCGGCGGTTGGGCCGGAGATACGCGCAATGGGTTCACCGGCGAAGGTCTGACGGATACCCAACGCTCTGCACAGGAATACCTTCGTCAGTTACTCAACTGGCGGCAGGAACAGGAAGCCATTCACCACGGTGACCTTCTGCACTATGCCCCTCACGATGGCGTTTATGTGTTTGCCCGCTACACCGAGAAGCAGCGCATTCTGGTGGCAATCAATCACACCGGGGAAACCCGCCAGCTCTCCAACGAGCGTTACGCACAGGCCATTGATGGTCACCTTTCAGGTACCGACGCCCTGAGCGGCGAAACCCTGTCCCTGGATAACGATCTGACACTCGAGCCAATGAGCGCGCTCATTCTGGAACTGCACTGACGGAAGACATACCATGAAAAAACCCTGGATCGCCACGGCGCTTCTGGCCTCACTGGCCGGATGCGCCCAGTCGCCCAAACCGATCGACAGTACGGACAGCCCGAAAACCCATGCCGGCAAACCCGTGGTCTATCAGATGTTCACCCGGCTGTTCGGGAACACCGAAACAACCAACAAACCCTGGGGCACCCTCGAGGAAAACGGCGTCGGCAAATTCGCTGATATCACCGACACCGCGCTCCGGGAGTTACACGCACTGGGGGCGACCCATATCTGGTACACCGGCGTACCCTGAACACGAGTGATATAAATCTACCACAGGAGCGCGATAATTATGGGATTTAGAGGGTGCCGAGGGGACTTATTGGGATAGGGTTGTGAAAGACTGTTTCACTCTGGGCAAGAGCGGGACGCCAGCAAAAAACGATCGAATCAAGGGCAGCTCCAGGGTGGACTGCCCTTTTTAGTGAGAGGCCTTGTCGAATATATCAGGTTGCTGCCTGGAGATGGCTCGCTTGCGGATCCGCTTGGCGATGCGGTAGATCGCGTTCACGGTCAGGTCGTATTCCCTGGCGAGCTCCAGGTGATTGCGGCCGTTGAACTTGTCCCAGATCTCCAGATCACGCTGGGTCAGCTTGTAGCGATAGTCCTTGGGAATCGTGATGTTCTGCCCTGCCCAGTGCTGAGCCAGGTCATCAGCGACCGCTGAGCCGCACTGCTCGGCCCGGTCCTCGGGAATGTTGAACTCGCGGAGCACCCGCGCAACGCGGTCCGCCGCTTCTGATAGTAGCTGGTGGCGCAGATGCTCCATTTGGTCACTCATCGCTCGATACCTCCTGTGTGGCGCACTTCTCAACGCGATTATGCCACTTCTTGAGATGTTCGATTACCCTGCTGGCCTCGTCCGTGCTGAGCCATTGCAGGGCTTCAATCTTGACCATGCGGCAGATGAAGGTGCCCATGGCCCGCTCTGACGGGTCGCGGACAGCGCCCAGGTCGTGCAGCTTGAGCCAGAGGTGGCGGATCATCCTTGACTGGCTGTCGTCCGCCAGAGGGCGGCTGTGGCCGCTCCTGGATGGCGCTGGCCGCTTCGGCTTGATCTTGAACCCCTTGGCCTTCAGTTGCTCCAGGACGATCTCCAGGCCGTTTATGGACAGGTCAGCGCTGCTGGTTTTGCCACCCAGAGCCGGGATGTTGGCGAGCATCATGCGATAGCTCTCATCAGCCATTCCGAGCTCCCGCCTGGCGACGTGGATCAGTTTGATCAGGCGCTTGCGGCGCCGTTCTGCTTGAGCTCCCATGGCTCTGGGCATCAGTGGATCCTCCTGGTGGTCTGGCGCTGCAGCTTCAGAGTGCGGCGCTCTTCTCGCATGGTCTGGATGTGGCGTTTGGCCGCCAGGGTGTTGCCAGCTGCTGCCGCCACCATGTAGCAGTGGCGTGCGGCCTCAATCCGAAGGTGCGTGCGCTCTATGGCGCGTTCCTGGAGTGCTGTCATGTTTCGCTCCTCGTTGTTAAACGATTGGCACGTAGCTGGCTTTATAGCGGCGTACTTGGTCAATTAGATCGGAGGCCGCCCCCTCTGCTTGCATGGCCTCCAGCAGCGCGCGCTGGGCCGCCTTGAACGAGGTGAAACCGCGCTCCCACCCAATTTCATGAGCTAGAAGCTCCGGGCCGAAATCCAGATCCCCCGCACTGATATCGGTAGCCAGCATTTCACCGCGAGCCACTCCGCAATCGTCCCAACCGTAGAACTTCATGAGCGGCCCTCCATACGGTCCAGGCGCTCCAGTTCCGCGATGATCAGGGCGCCGGCTTTGACCAGGCAGTCTCGACGACCCTTGGGCCGCCAATGTTCTCCGCCCCAAGGCCATTCTGGTCTTGGCATTTGGCAGACGGTAGAAGCCTCATCACCACCGGTTGCCGAAGCGGCTGCATACTCCGAGGCGGCTCTTGCCAGTTCGCCAGCGGTGTAGCTGTCGTCCCAGAGACGGCTGTAGCCTTCGGCTCTCATCTGGCGGAGACGCTCGTCGAACAGCAAACGAGAGCACCGGACCGTTGGATTTCGACGGCTTATTATCCAGGTGATAGCCAACGCGATAGCGCTACACAGGCCGAAGATTGCCAGAAACAATTCAAGCATCTTCATACTCGTCCTCCTGGCTGGGCTTGGTGTCCATCTCGTAGATGTCTACCTGGATAAGGAATGCATACTGGCAGCATGGGCAGGTGGCGGTGACCTCCAGGAGGCCTTCATCCTCTGCGGAGGTTTCGGCTTCGACTTCGGAGTCGGGGATCTCCCCGTGGCAGTTTCGGCAGCGCATCACGACGTCTCCTTTATCTCGTGGACATCGAACTCGTCGGCGGACAAGTCGGGCAGCTCGCAGTCCACCACGGTGATGCCGATTTGGGCGGAATGAGGCCATCCTTCCTCCTCGCTGAGCTTCTCCACCGCGCCATATCCGTTGTAGCCATCAACCAAAAACAAAAGCAGAGGGCCAGCCGCACGGCGCGCGACGGCCTGAATGACGTCTCCACCGGACGCCCGCAGCACATCTTTATGCAAGATCCAGAAGTTATTAATTTCTTCGCCAACTTCCGGGGTCACTTTGTCCAGGTCGATATCCAACGTGATGCTGATATCGAGTCCTGACTCCAATTTGAATCGCCTTTTCATGGTTACACCTTTGCGATATCGAGGGGTAGTTGGTCGTATTGATCAGTGCGGCCGGCCCGTTTGTAGAGGCGCAGGTAGGTGATGCTGGCCTGCACGCGGATGCTGTCGGTGATGATTTCCATCGCTTTTTGCCAGCGCTCGTCCTCGATGTCGTGACTGCGCAGGTCGAGCACTCGGCTGACGCTAATTTCGCCGGCGGCGTTTCGGCGGAAGGCTCGGTTGGCGATGACCACCAGGCCGTTGGGAACACCTGGGCGGCCGCTCCAGTCGAGCAGGCATTCATCGATCAGCTTTTTGGCGGCGAGCAGGCGCTCGTCAAAGGTCATGCTGTCGTGGTTGGCTCGCATGACGCGGTAGCGGCCGTCGAAGCTGGTGAACTGCACATTGCCCTTTTCGCCGCCGAGCTTGATGGAGTACTCCTGGGCGCTGGTTTCGATGAAGGCCTCGATCTCCGCCAGCGTGTCTTGCTTGAACTGGCGCAGGCGTTCGCTCAGTTCCTCGGCACGATCAGCGATGCGCATGACCAGGTCATCGCGCATGAGGTCGATCGTTTTAATGGTGTCTTCCGGTACCAGGCGACCGGCGGAGTCTTGCCGGTAGCCTTCGGGAATCGTTTCGGTATTCATTGCGGTTGCTCCGTTGGTTGAGAGGGTTTTGGCTCTACCCAGATGGCGACATCGCCCTTGAGGGGTGAGCCGTTTTTGATCATGTTTGCCAGCCAGTTGCGGTAGGCGTTCAGCGCATTCATGTTTGCCAGGAAGCTTGCGCCCTCCTCGAACCCGGGCACCCAGAGACCGTCCGACTTTTTGAATGCGGTGGACTGCATCATCAGCCGGACGGAACGATCGGTGCCTCGAGCAATGGGCGCAGCGGTAGGCTCAGCATCTTCAGCCGGCATCTCTCGTGTCAGCTGGATCTGGCCACAAAGGTTCTCCGGCCATTTCCAGTAGTGACACCAGGCGTACAGCATGGCTTCCGCCTCCATCGCTACCTCCACTCGCTCGGAACGACTTTGGCGCTGATTTTCTCAGCGACCCTATGAGCCATCTCAGACTGCATCGCGAGCTCACCGGCAACTTTCTGCGCATGCATTGCCTCGTCCGTCAGGGCTCGCAGTGCTGCGCTACAATCCGGCCACCGTTCTTCCTGGATAGCCTTGCGGAGCTTCGCCTGATGTAACTGCAGCATATTCTCCGCCTCCATATCACGCGGTTTGAATGCAGTTACTTGGCCCCCGCAGCGCCGCACAATTTCAGAGAGGCTCAGTGATTTACTATAGGGTGAGATTTCGGCGCCTGACATCAGTGAACCCTCCTCGGTGCGTGGATGTAGCGGCTCCAGGGGCGGATCCAGCGGACGCGGACCTGGTCTACCTTCTTTTCCATCTCGATCCATATGCCTTCGGAGTCGCGATACACGCGGCGCACTTCGCCCATCAGGCGATCGTTGGCCGGGTGGTCGCGCAGCAGGATGATGGCGCCCTTGGTGGTCAGGCTCATGCCGGCTACGACGTGGCCCATGTCCTCCAGGGCGGCCATGCCGGCTTCGGCCTCTTTGAACCGCCGCCGAAGCGGCGACGGAAATGGCTTAACGGATGCAGACATGTCACACCCCCTGAATGATTTCTCGATCAACGATGGGCGCGCCGATCTGGGCGGCCGTGTTCGCGGCAGCGGTGAGGAAATTTCCGATCGCAAGTGGGTAGAGCTGGCTATCGCCGTCCCGATTGACCAGGCGTTCGGTCAGCGCCTGCAGACCGCTATCGTCGATGACATTGGCCAGGTCGATATCGCAGCGGCCGAGGCGGTGGCCCAGGAATGAATCGAGCTCGTCCGGAGCGATCGGCAGCAGCTCCACCACCTCGCAGCGCTGCACCACTTCGCGTACCGCCAGGTTGCGTTCGCTGAGTTTCACGAGCAGCTCCGGCTGGCCGATGAGGATCACACTGACCAGCTTGGTGAAACCCACTTCCAGCTCCATAATGCGCTTCAAGTGCTTGAGCGTCGGGATGGGCAGGCTGTGGGCTTCCTCAATCACCAGGCAGTGTTTGTTGCCCGCCTGGTGGCTGTCTTTCAGCGCCTGGTGGAGCTGACGGAAACGCGCCTCCGGAGATGACTTGGGGCGCTGCAGCGGTGAAACCGTGGATAAAATGGCCTCCGCGATGTGGGTGCTCTTGAGCGTCTTGCCCTTGGAGTCGTTATCCTCGGCTGCCAGCACGTAGGGCTCGATCAGGATGATGGGCTGATGCTCCGTTTCGATGCGCTGCTCCAGGTCGCGCCGGACGGTGGACTTGCCCGCACCGCTCTCGCCGACCACGGCCAGGAAGCCACCGTGCCTGGCGGTCTGGTACATGGTCTCGCGCACGAAGCGGATGTTGGGCGACACCCACATGTCTTCGGCGTGGCTCAGATCCGCGAAAGGATCGCGGTGAATACCGAACTGCTGCTTGGCGGCTGGTGTGAAGGTTTGCTTTCGTAGTAACATAGGTTCGTCCTCCTCGGACTGTCGGTTGTCATTTGCGCAATCGGCAGGGGCCGCCTCATGGCAGTGGGGCGGCTCCATCACTTCAAAAATCTTCTCGCTTTTAATGCCCATGAACGTCTGAATGCGCTCTCGCAGTGCGGCCTGATCGACCGAGCGCGGCCACTGGCCGTGATTGATCAGCTGGGCGATAGTGGCCGGGCTGAGCTCCACGGCGCGAGCGAGATCGGCCTGAGAATGGCCACGGCTTTTCAGTTCATGCTTCAGTGCCAACATCTACTGTCTCCTATTTCACAATCCGCAGCGGCGCGGCGCCGGCGGTCAGTTTTTGCTCGATATCGGCCAGGGCTTCCCTGGGGACGCCTTCCGGGTAGTGCTGTTTTAACCAGGTAAAGTGCTGCGGGCCCTGCCATTGGTTGCCGAGCTTTTGGCTGAGCAGCTTGGCGGCCTCCACGTGTGTGAGGGGCTTTTCCTGAACGACCATGGGCGCGACGTCGGCTTCGTTGCCGCGCTTGGGGATGTAGTCCGTCATGGGCGTGTCGTGGATCGGCTTCATCGGATCCACCTTGCCGCCGAAGGGCACGTGTTTCTGCTTGCGGTTCTTCTCTGCCTGGTCGTCGGTGTCGGCTTCCATGGAAAGCCGGTTGACCGCCTTGCGCTCCTGGTCCAGGCGAGTGTCTTTGTGCGCCTGGAAGCCCGAGCCGATTTCGATATCTTCCTTGGTAAAACCAAACTCGTTGAACTGCATGGCTTCCACCACGTGGGCAACGGTGCGGCCCTCGGCATCCACCATCATCACTTGGGCGCTGTCATCGCCGCGCCATGGATTGCGGGTGACCTCCACTTTCATGCCCACCTCAATGCCGTCGATATGGCCAACGCTGTATTGATTGCCGTTGTAACGAATGGTGAGCTGCGGAGACACCTTCGGTGTTTTGACGGAGCCATACACCAGGTCAAACATCATCTGCCTGGGCGGCGCCAGGCGCAGCTGATCTTCGGTAATTGTCTGCCATACGTCATAGCGCGGACGCTTGGTACGGCTGTGAATGCGCGTTTTGTTGAAGGCGCGCATCCAGGCCCAGGCAATTTCGTTGATGCCTTCTAGCGTGTCCGGCGCCGTTTTTAGAAAGCGCAGGCGGTGCTCGAAGTCGCGCTCCACGATATCGTTAGCCTTCTCCACTTGGCCTTTTGCCCAAGGCTGCCCAGGCTTGTTGGTGTACAGTTCGATGTCCAGGGCGCGCAGCAGTGTGTCGAAATTCTTCGAGGTGTTAGCACTACCGGGGTCCATCATCAGGATCTGTGGCAGGCCGTGGAACGGGTCGTGCTTGTGTCGCTTCTGAGTGGCGTTAACAAACGCTTCAATCAGGTTGGTGGCGGACTCGGCACCCAGCACGTAGTGCACAAAGATGACCCCGCTGGCGTGGTCAGTAATGACGTAACGCCACACGCGGTCCTTCTCGATTTCCTTAAAATTCTGCGGCTTGTTTTTGTAGAAGGCGTCCTTCTCCATCACCCGTAGGCCGGACTGCTTCGGCAGGTAATACAGTACGCACAATGACGGGTCGATCTGCCAGACGTGGTTCGGGTGCTTGCTGGCCAGCCGCACTTTTGGTGACGGGCGGCTTTGCTGCTCCGGGTGCAGGCCAAACTTCATCAGGCCGCGCGTGATGGCGCTGATGCTCAGTGGTATCGCCTCGCCGGTGCTCTCGTCGATTCGCTCGGCCCGAATCACCCCATTACTACGCAGCACCTCCACCGCGTTTTCAACGCTGGCCAGGCGCTTGCCGTTGGCCCGGTTGCTGTCCTGCAGGTAGGCGCTGATATGCCGCGCCTCCTCCAGGGTGAGGGCCGTTTTGCCGGCGTCTTCGCGCCGCTTGCGTGGCTTTTTCATGGTGACCTCATTGAGTTTCCGGTGCAGCGTGGGAACGCTGAACCCCAATTCCTGAGCAGCGGACTGATAAACCGCCTGCTTCTTGCCGTGGCCCGCCGCCTCCGCTTCGCGGGCGACGGCGAGCAACCGTTCAATCAGTGCTGGACTCATAGGCGGGCCTACTCCGTGGCTTCTTGGTCGTCAAAATTCGGGTCAGCCCACACCGGATCACCATCATCCAGAGAACGCTCTATCCCGAGCTTTTCCCGCACTGACAGCAGCGCTTCGTCCATCAGGTCCAACTGGTGGCTGAGCCAACTGGTCTGATCCATGTCGAGCTCGTCGCCGTACTGAACGACCACCTCCAGGGCATGGCTGACGGTTACCCGAAGTGTGGCCTCAGCGTCATTGCAGATCTGGCTGGCTTCCGCTCGCACCTGGCTGATCACCTCGTCTGGCGCCTCCTTTTTGACGCGCTCGGCCTTGGTCTGCAGCTCGTCAATCTTGGCCCGGTTTTTCTCCATGACGCGGTCTTTCGCCTCGCGGTCCTCCCTGGCATCGCGCAGTGCCTTTTTGAGTTCCCGGACCGACATGCGATCAATATCGTCCAGGTTCATTCCGGCAACCGAGCCCCCGTCGGCTAGTTCTGACAGATCGTCGTCATCCTCTACCATCAGCTCGAACAGCTTTGTTTTCCCCAAAGTGGCGAACGCCTGCCGTTTTGAATCCAGTTTTGGTGAGCAGTATTTGATAGCAGCCTGCATGATCTGCTGAGCCGTTCTAGCGGCCATACCCAATTGGCTTTCGACGATATGGATGAACTCTCCGTGGGGTTCGTGCTCCTTGAGAATGATCAGTCGCTTACCAGCTTCGAGCATCGTTTCGGCGCTCTGGGCCATATAAAAGCGCGTCTCGTCCACCACTCGGGCGCGGTTGTAAACCAAGCCATCGCCATAGATATCCATGATTTCCTGAGAGTGCTCCGATGCCGGAGTCAGCGCCGAGCTGTGCTCCTGCTGTGCCTCAGTGCTGATGTCATCGTGCTCGATAGTGGTCGGTTGTTTAGGTTTTCTAGCCATACGTCCTCCGGTTAAATGCGCGAGCGCTCGCGCATTTGTTACAAATGAGCCCCAGCGTTCACACGCTGGTCCAGCTCCTCAATTCGGGCTTTTGCCCGGTTAATCTCGGCGGCGTGCGCCTGGGCGATTTGCAGCATGCGCACACCCAGGGCGTACCGCCCGTTCTCCAGCCGCGTGGCGACTCCTTCGGCTATCAGAGTGTTCAGGCACCGGTTGATGGTGGCTGGGCTCTCACCCAGCGCCTTGGCCAACTCTCCGTTGCTTAGGCCGCTAATGCTGTGCCCTTTCAGGGCCGCCATCACGCGGAGCACTCTGGCGCCGCTTTCGCTGACTCTTTGGGTGGTAGTACTCATTGCTTATGCCCCCTGTATTGGCGCGCAACTTCGTTGGCGATGTTCCCCTGCAGCAGGTCGTGCTGGCGGTTCCATTCGCGGTCACTGAGGGTGCTTTCCTCGGCGGGAAACAGCGCCTCATATCGTTCGATGAACTCACCGAGACGACCGGCCTGAAGGTCGATGGTCATGGTCTGGCGGGGCATCACGCGATACCTCGGGTGACGGCGGCGGATTGCAGGCGCTCTGGCTGCGGCTCCACCGGCAGCTGGGTGATGTTGATGTGCTCCACGGTGGGGGCAATGCACACGGCCAGAAGCACCTGCTTCTCGGGGTGGTCCTCCTCCGCTTCGCGCACCTGGGCGCACAGCGCCTGGCACCCGGTGCGGTAGGCGATGTGGCGGGCGGGCACGGCCCAGAGCACTTCTCCATCCAGGGTCACCTGGTGGGCGGCGTCTTGCGCCTGCTCCCGGTGGTCGGCGAGCTGTGCCTCGCGGATCAGCTCGATGACATAGAGCTGGCTGACGCCGAACTCGGCGGCGATAACGCTGATCGGGCATTGGCCGTCGCTGACCTGGTAGCGGCGCAGGATCATTCCGTCCCGGTACTCGCTGTGCATGGCTTTCACCTTTTCTTGATTGGACATGGCAGTGTCACTCCTCGGTTGTTTCGGGGTTTAGGCCACATGACGGTCCAGCGCTTTCGCCGGATCCTTCACGATGGTTCCTTTCTTGATGCCAAGCTTCACCGCAATGCGGTGCGCCTGACCTCGAATGGCTTTCTTGCGGCCGCTAAGCACCTCAAACACCAGATTTGGAGAAAACCCGTTTGAGAGGGCCCACTGGGTAATTGAGATGCCGCTTTCCTTGAGAGCTTCGCGGGCTTCCTCGCGAGTTCGGACTGGACTGGTCATGACGGCTCCTAGCTTGCTCGTGTCGTGTGCGCTAACATCAACTTAGTGTTGACTGGTGTATGTGAACTTTAATCCATAAATATGAACTATTCAAGGGGTCATATGAACTTTTCTGACTGCCTGCAGCGCCTGAAGCACGAGCTGCGGGTGAGCACCGATAAAGAGGTGGCTGAGGCGCTGGGCCTGAGCAAAACGGCATTTGCAGAGCGGAAGCGCCGTGGCGCATTCCCTATAGATAAAACGCGGGTTCTGTGCGCTCTGAAGCCGGAGTTGGACGAGGTGTTCATACTGACCGGACGGCGTCTAAGCGGTGAGGAGCGCCACCGAGTTCTTGTGGCTCTCGATATGTCCGCTGATTTAGAAGCAGAGGAAGAAGGCGAACTCCTCAACTCTCTGACAAAGGGAGTAGCTGAGGAGCCTGGCCACTATGGCGGAGAGGTGGACCAGGTCGCTAGAATCAAGGAGGCTCTCCATCGGTGCTCTGGGGAGGACTTGGATGTACTGGAGACCCTGGCAAATCGATTGGCACGTAATTCACGGAGGCAGGCATGAGAGTAGTGGGTGGATCTTTCGGCAACAAGGGATTGGCATTTTTTGGTAAGGGGGCCCGGAGTCTGATTATTGAGGCCAATCAGTCGGCGAAGTACGTAGCCCGGGACGTGATTCGGGTAGACACCAGAACTGAGAGCGACAAGAAATTCGGATGTGTCGGCTTTATTGTCGGGGTAATCATTTTGGGCGGCATCGGGATGCTACTCGCCGGCCCGATCGGGTTCATCGTTGCTTTCGTAATCTGCGTGTTTGGCTCCTACTATTCTGTCGATAAGAACCTGGTGGACGTCCATATGCTCGATGGAAGCAAGGTTACGGTGCAGTGCCGTTCCGGGCAGGTGACCAAGTTGGTTAATATGCAGAGCTCCAGCTGAGATGGGACTCGTGGATTTTGTGACATTGGCCAGGGAGGTTTCTGTGGCAGGCGCCGCCGTATCTGCAGCCATAGTTGCCTGGCTGGGTTTGAATACTTGGCGCCGGCAGCTGGTTGGTCAGGATCGGTACCAACTGGCCAAGGAATTAGTCCTATGCCTCTACCAGCTCCGTGATCAGATCGAAGCGGCACGCCGCCCAATCGTCGAGATAATGCGGGGTGAGCCAAGGCGTTTAGCAGAGGTCCAGTTCATGTTCGGAGATTTGGCAATCTACGAAATGGCTAGACGGGCGCAGCGGAGATTGCCCGAGATCAATGAAACAAAAAAGCGACTTGACTCGTTGGCGCTAGACGCTGAGGTGCTTTGGAGCGATGAACTAAAACCCCACCTGGAAGAGATCTCAAAGTTGCTCGATAACTTCTCTCTCGCAGTGGAGTACACCGTTTCCGCTCACAATCCAGAGCATGATCAGATGATTCACTCGATGATGAGTGAAATGGCTGCTGACACTGGCGCCATCGTCCTGGAGGTGGAAAAGGACAATTTCAATACTTCATTATCCGCGAGTATTAGCCGCATTAGAGCGATCGTTATGCCCCCGGTTGCACCGGCCGTCAAGCGGTGACCTGCCACCCTTCAGAGTGATCCATACCGTAAACGTGGGGATCAGGGTGATACACCAACGACGGTTGTAAGGCGACCAGTGCGCACCTATCCATAGGTTCCCCGGACGAAATACAATACCTACTTTCACGCTCCACCCCTCCGCCAGCCTAGTTCGACGTAACATCATCCCAGCCTTTGGCTCTCGATTCTTTTTGCGCGCGCAAAACGACACCGCGCCAGCCTCACGCGTAGTCTGGAATTCAAACCTGAACACAGGCATTGAACTTCAACCCGACGCGGAGGCCCCATGTATGGATTCCCTGGAGTAGAACCCACCCGACGCCCCAGGCTGCTGGGGTGGATGATTGCCACGCTGGTGGTCTTTCTTCTGATCGCCCTTCTTGCGCCGCACCAGTTGCCCGTGGTGGCCTACAAGAGCGCGATGGTCATGCTCGGCGCAGTTCTGGGCTACTGGATCGACCGGGCGCTGTTCCCCTATGCCCGACCTCACATCTTGGCGCATACCTCACCTGAGATTGACCGGAACGCGCACTGGGCCCGCTCGATGGCCATGCTGCGCCGCGCGGTGATTGTGCTGGCCTGTGTGCTTGGTCTGACGCTGGGGCTTTAACCATGGTTACCGTCAAGCGAATAGACCACAGCCGTCGCTCTCCAGCCTGGATACTGCCCGCCGTGACGACGTTGCTGGCCGTGTTTGCTCTGGCCCTGGTGCAGTGCGCACCAGCATCGGCTTCAAAGATCCCGGCCGCCGCCGAACGCCACCGCGCCACCCTGGTGCGTGCAGCGCACTGGGGCTTCGGCTTGGACGCCCCCATTTCTACGCTGGCCGCCCAGGTCCACCAGGAGAGCCGCTGGCAAACCGCTGCCAAGAGTCCCGTCGGTGCCGCAGGTCTCGCGCAGTTCATGCCCGCCACCGCCGAATGGATTCCGGACGTTGATCGCTCCCTGGCGAATCCCGACCCCTACAACCCCGGCTGGGCATTGCGAGCCATGGTGGTATACGACCGGTGGTTAATGGAGCAGGTGGATAAACGAATCCAGGCCGAGGGCCCTTGCGAGAGTTGGGCCATGGTATTGAGCGCCTACAACGGCGGACTGGCGTGGGTGTACCGCGACCGGCAGCGGGCGCTGGCTTCTGGAGCCAGTGGGCTCGCCTGGTTTGACGAGATAGAACACCACAACGCCGGGCGCAGCGCCGCCAACTTCCGCGAGAACCGCCACTACGTACGAGTGGTGCTGCTGGAGTTTGAACCGCTGTACCACCGCCGGGGTTGGGGCCCCGGGGTGTGCGTGAGGAGCCGATTCTGATGCTGCTGACAAAGGGCCGAGTGGTGTTAGCGATAGTGGCGGCCGGCGCACTGCTGGCCAGCCACTACGCCATGTATCAATGGGGCCACTCCGGCGCCGCCGGGGATGAACGCACCGCCTGCCGGGACCAGACCATTGAGCAGCTCACCGGGATGATGAGCGAGTGGGAGCAGCTCGTGCTGAAAGCCGGCGAGCAAAGCCAGGCCATTGACCGCGCCCTGAATGCCCGCCGCCTGGCCGATGAACAAACCACCGAGGAGCTACGCGATGCGCTGGCTGAGACGAACACTGACCGTGTTGATTGCCTGTTTCCTGTTGGCGTCATGCGCCAGCTCTCCGCCGCGCGGGCCCGAGCCGCCCAGGCCGCTGCCGGCGGCGTTACTGGTGCAGTGCCCGCCGCCGAGCGGGACGACTGACCGCCACCCGGACGCCGTCGCCCTGGTGCTGAAACAGGTGTACGACGAGTACGCCGTATGCGCAGGCCGCCTGTCGGACCTGATACAGAAAATCCACGAGCGCGAGGCGCAACCGCCGTGAAAGCGATCTACATCGAGAAGTGCAAAGACTCCCAGTTGTGGTACTGGGAGCTGGTCGGAGAAACCGTGCCCTACATCCGCGACATCGATGAGGGCTACTTGAGCAGGGAGCCAGCGGGGTACACCAACATAGTGCGGCGGGAGGATGGCCGCGTAATCGACGTGGGTAGTGATTGATATGAGTCTGGATGATATCGAGTTCAGTTGGGGCTTTTTGGCGTGGCTAATTACCGCCTGCTGTGCGGTGTTCGCGTGGTGGACAGCTCGCAGCAAAGCAGACGGCGCTGAGCAGATCAAGATGGAGCAGCGAGTTGCTACCTTGGAAAGCCGTATAAACGACGTCCCCAGCCAGGCAACCATCGCGAAGCTCTATGGAAAGCTGGATCGCCTTGAGGGTGAACTGGGCAGCTTCATCCGCGAGTTTCAGGGGCTAACGGCCGCCGTCAACCGAATGAACGATTATTTGCTCAACAACAAGTAGGTGCCCCATGAGTAAGAAACCCTTCGCCGACTACCTGCGTGAAGATCAGCGCCTGGTCATTCTTCGGGTTCTGGTAGACATGCCCAGCTACCGCGCCAACAGCTCCGTGCTGTACAACCTGCTAGACACCTTCGGCCACAGCCCCAGCCGGGATCAGGTGAAAGGCCACCTGCGCTGGCTGGAGGAGCAGGGCCTGGTGGACATTCAGGATGTGAGCGACCTGCTGATTGCCACGCTGACCAGCCGTGGCCAGGACGTGGCCGAAGGCCGCGTGGTGATCGATGGCGTAAAACGCCCGGGAGCGCGCTGACATGGGCCGCAAATCCACCGTGGACAAACTCCAGCCCGAGGTGCGCAGCCACATTGAAAAGCGGCTGCGGGAAAACCGCCTGACGTTGGATGAGCTGATCAACGACCTGCAGGACAAATTCCCGAGCGTGGAGCACCCAAGCCGTAGCGCCCTGGGCCGGTACCGGCAGAACTTCGACACCATGATGGAGCAGGTTCGCCAGCAAGAGCAGATGGCCCGCATCATGGTGGAAGAGCTGGGCGAAAACCCCGACGACAAAGCCGGGGCCCTTCTTGTTCAGTCCGTTACCACGCTGGCCAACCGAGTGCTGTTCGAAAGCCAGGGCGATGAAGAGCTCGACATCGAAGATGTGCGCAAACTCGCCCGCGCCGCCAAGGACATCATGCACACCCGCAAGTTGAGCCTGGAGCAGCGCCGCGAGGTGGAGCGCCTGGCCCGGGAAAAGCTCATTGCCGAGCAGGAAACCAAACTGGAAGAGCTGCGCGGCACCGATGGAATGAGCGAGCAGCTCGAAGACCGCATTCGCAACGTGTTACTGGGTAAAGCGTAATGGCCGATCGGATGGGTAAATACAAGGCCGTGGGCCCCGCTCGCAAGATCGACCTGCAGGCGGAGATGGAAGCCTACGGTGTGGTGGTGCCGGAGGATATCGCCGAGGCGGTACCGGGCGGCGATGCCGTGTTCCTGGGCTACCAGAAGCGCTGGTTTGAAGATGAGAGCCCCATAATGATCGGCCAGAAGAGCCGGCGGACGGGGCTCACCTGGGCCGAAGCCGGCCGCAACGTGATGAAGGGAGCGAAGCCACGGCGCCGTGGTGGGTGCAACACCTTCTATGTCGGCTCCAAGCAGGAAATGGCCCTGGAGTACATCGCTGCCTGCGCCCTTTTTGCTCGTGCGTTCAATGAACTGGCCGAGGCGGACGTCTACGAACAGACGTTTTGGGACGACGCCAAAAAAGAGGAAATCCTCACCTACATGATCCGCTTCCCTAAAAGCGGGCATAAAATCCAGGCGCTCAGTTCCCGCCCGAGCAACCTCCGTGGTCTGCAGGGTGATGTCGTCATCGATGAGGCGGCGTTCCATGAGGCTTTGGAAGAGCTGCTCAAAGCGGCTCTGGCGCTGACCATGTGGGGCAACAAGGTGCGGCTGATCAGCACGCACAACGGCGTAGACAACCTGTTCAACACACTGATTCAGGATGCAAAGGAAGGCCGTAAGGACTACAGCATCCACACCATTACCTTGGACGATGCCATTGCCGAAGGTCTCTACAAGCGCATCTGCTACGTGACCAACCAGGAGTGGTCCCCGGAGGCGGAGAAGAAGTGGCGCAATGATCTCTACAAGAACGCACCCAACACCGAGAGTGCCGAGGAAGAATACGGCTGCATTCCCAAGAAGTCTGGCGGCGGCTACCTCTCCCGCGTACTCATCGAGGCCGCCATGGTGGCCGATCGGTCAATCCCCATCTTCCGCTACGAGGCGCCCGAGGGCTTCGAGACCTGGACCAACCAGCAGCGCGAGGACGAGATCCAGAAGTGGTGCCTGGACAACCTGCTGCCCGAGTTGAACCGATTGCGGCCGCAGGATCGCCACTACTTCGGGGAAGACTTCGCCCGCCGGGGCGACCTGACCGTGTTTGCCCCGTTGGCAGTGATGCCGGACTTACGCAAACGCACCCCCTTTGTGGTGGAGCTGCGCAACCTCACCTACGAGCAGCAGCGCCAGGTGATGTTCTTCATCTGCGATCGCCTGCCGCGCCTGAGTGGCCTGGCGTTCGATGCCACCGGCAACGGCGGCTACCTGGCCGAGCAGGCCGCGCTGAAATTTGGTGCGGGGATGATTGAGCAGGTGATGCTGAACATTCCCTGGTACGCCGAGTGGATGCCCAAGCTCAAGGGTGAGTTCGAGAGCTTCAACATGGAGGTGCCGCGCCACCAGAACGTGCTGGATGACCTGCTGCACATCACCGTGGAGAAAGGCGTGCCCGTCATCGACAAGGGCCGCACCAAAGACAATGACAGCAGCTCCGCCAAGAACAAACGCCACGGGGACTTCGCGGTGGCCCTGGCCATGGCGAACCGGGCGAGCTGGATGAGTGGTGGCGAGATCGATTTTACCCCGGTACCCAAACACAGCCGGGGCTTTGATAACGCCGAGGATGACGACTTTA
>NZ_DFTP01000117.1:0-400 GCF_002381585.1 Marinimicrobium sp. UBA4209 | reverse complement strand
GTGACCTCAAAGAGCCGCAAACCGCCGACCGCATCGCCCTGCAGCGCGAGTTCCAGGGCCACCCGAGCAGGGGCCTGACCCCGAGCAAGCTGGCGCAGATTATGGACAGCGCCGAGCAGGGCGACATCATGGCTCAGTACGAGCTCTATGAAGACATGGAAGAAAAGGACGCGCACATCATGGCGGAGATGGGCAAGCGCCGCCGGGCCGTGGCCGGGTTGGATTGGTCCATCGTGCCGCCGCGCAACCCCACCGCCAAAGAGAAGAACGCCGCCCGCGAGCTGCAGGAAGTGATCGCCGGGCTGGAGGATTTTGCGGAGCTGATGTTCGATGTGACCGACGGCATCGGCAAGGCCTTTTGTTGCCTGGAAATTGAGTGGCGGCGCAGCGCCGGTTTCTG
>NZ_DFTP01000105.1:468-16296 GCF_002381585.1 Marinimicrobium sp. UBA4209 | reverse complement strand
CCCTGCAAACCTGTCTGGGACGCGAACTGTCGGTCTACGAAGAGCCCGAAGAGCACGCCGATCGGGTGATTCTGCGCTCACCGGTGCTGTCACCGGCGAAGTTCCGTGCCCTGATGGATATTCCCCGTCCGGGGTATGAGGCGACCGTTCTGTCGCTCAATTACGATCCGGCCCAGTACAACCTCAAGCAGGCCATCGCCAAGCTGTGCGATGACGCCGCCGAGCAGGTGAAGGCGGGCAAGGTGCTGTTGGTACTGAGCGACAACCATCTGGAAAAAGGCCAGCTGCCGATCCACGCCCTGCTGGCCACCGGCGCGGTGCACCACCACCTGACCAAGGTGGGGCTGCGCTGTGACGCTAACATCATTGTGGAAACCGGCACGGCCCGCGACTCCCACCAGATCGCAACACTGATCGGCTACGGCGCGACGGCGGTTTACCCGTACCTGAGCTACTACGTGCTCAACAACCTGATGGAAACCGGCGAACTGCAGCTGGATACCGATCAGGCGTACAAGGGGTATCGCAAGGGCGTCGACAAGGGCCTGCTGAAGATTCTGTCCAAAATGGGCATCTCCACCATCACCTCCTACCGCGGTGCGCAGTTGTTTGAGGCAGTCGGTCTGGCCGATGAAGTGGTGGACACCTGCTTTGAAGGTACTCAGTCCCGCATTCAGGGCGCCGGCTTCCCGGATCTGGAAGAAGACCAGAAGATCATCGCCAGTACCGCCTGGTTGGCGCGTAAGCCCCTGGTGCAGGGCGGCATTCTCAAATACGTTCACGGTCAGGAATACCACGCTTTCAACCCGGACGTGATCCAGACCCTGCAGCGTGCCGTGCAGACCGGTGAGTACAGCCTGTGGCGCGATTACTCCAGCCTGGTCAATGAGCGCCCGGTGGCGACGCTGCGCGACCTGCTGAAAGTCAAAGAAGACAGTGCTCAGGCCATTCCACTGAGCGAAGTGGAGCCGATCGAGGCCATCATCAAGCGCTTTGACTCCGCCGGTATGTCCCTCGGGGCCTTGTCGCCGGAAGCGCACGAGTGTCTGGCGCAGGCCATGAACCGTCTCGGTGGCCGCTCCAACAGCGGCGAGGGTGGTGAAGATCCGGCCCGTTTTGGCACCGATAAGGTCTCCAAAATCAAGCAAATCGCCTCGGGCCGCTTTGGTGTGACCCCGCACTACCTGGTCAATGCCGAAGTGCTGCAGATCAAGGTTGCCCAGGGCGCCAAGCCCGGGGAGGGTGGCCAGTTGCCCGGTGGCAAGGTCAATGATCTGATCGCCCGGCTGCGCTATTCGGTGCCCGGTGTGACCCTGATTTCACCGCCGCCGCACCACGACATTTACTCCATCGAGGATCTGGCGCAGCTGATCTTTGACCTCAAGCAGGTCAACCCGGACGCCCAGGTGTCGGTCAAGCTGGTGTCTCGTCCCGGCGTCGGCACTATTGCCGCCGGTGTGGCCAAGGCCTACGCGGACCTGATCACCATTTCCGGCTACGACGGCGGTACCGCGGCCAGCCCGCTGACCTCCATCCGCTATGCGGGCTCTCCCTGGGAGCTGGGCCTGAGTGAAACCCACCAGACCCTGCGCGCCAACGATCTGCGCGACAAGGTCCGGGTGCAGACCGACGGCGGCCTGAAAACCGGCCTGGATGTGATCAAGGCGGCCATGCTCGGCGCCGAGAGCTTCGGCTTCGGTACTGGCCCGATGGTGGCCATGGGCTGTAAGTACCTGCGGATCTGTCACCTGAACAACTGCGCCACCGGTGTGGCCACCCAGCGCGACGACCTGCGTGAAAACCACTACATCGGCACCGTTGAAATGGCGATGAACTTCTTCAAGTTTATTGCCGAGGAAACCCGTGAGTGGTTGGCCCGACTGGGACTGCGCAGTCTGGGTGATCTGGTCGGTCGCGTCGACCTGCTCGAAGCGATCGAAGGCCAGACCAGCAAGCAGAAGCGTCTGGACCTGAGCCGCATCACTTACACCGACAAGTTCCTGGAAACCAAGCCGCAGCTGTGCGCGGTGGATCGTAACGAACCGTTCGACAAGGGCGAGCTGGCCGAGGCGATGGTCAAGGAAGTGCTGCCGGCCATTGAGAGCAAATCCGGCGGTGAATACGCCTTTACCGTGACCAACTGCGACCGCTCTATCGGCGCGCGCATCAGCGGTGAAATTGCCAAGCGCCACGGCAACCAGGGCATGGCGGATAAGCCCATTACGCTAAAACTCACCGGTGTGGCCGGTCAGAGTCTGGGTGTGTGGAACGCCGGTGGCCTGTATATTTACCTGGAAGGCGATGCCAACGACTACGTGGGCAAAGGCATGGCCGGCGGCAAACTGGTGCTGCGCCCACCGCGCAACTCCGGCTTCAAGTCCCAGGACACCAGCATCATGGGTAACACCTGTCTGTACGGCGCGACCGGCGGTAAGGTGTTCGCGGCCGGTCAGGCGGGCGAGCGCTGCGGCGTTCGTAACTCCGGTGCTCACGTCGTCGTGGAAGGTGCCGGTGACCACTGCTGTGAGTACATGACCGGTGGCGTGGTGACCGTACTCGGTCGCACCGGGGTGAACTTCGGTGCGGGTATGACTGGCGGCTTTGCGTTCGTGTTGGATGAGGACAACAGCTTTGTGGATCGCTACAACCACGAACTGGTGGACATTCACCGGGTGGATGGCGAATCGCTGGAAGCGCACCGCAACTACCTGCGTCGGGTCATCACGGAATTTACCGAAGAGACCGAAAGCGAGTGGGGCCAGAACCTGCTGGACAACTTCGATGATTACGTCGGTAAATTCTGGCTGGTCAAGCCCAAGGCGGCGAGCCTGAGCGGCTTGCTCAACGACATGGAAAAACGCGGCGAATAACCCGCCGGTGCGCCTTCGGGCGCACAGGACACTAGAACGATACAGAGCCCGTTCGCCAGTGCGGCGCGGGCTCACACCGATTAGCTGAGGCAGTGATTATGGCCGGACGTTTAAACAACAACTTCCAGTTTATTGATGTGGGCCGTCAGGACCCCGCCAAAAAAGACATGGAAGTGCGCCAGCACGAGTTTGTGGAAATTTACGAACCGTTTGACCAGGACCAGGCAGCCAGTCAATCGCATCGCTGTCTTTCCTGCGGCAATCCCTACTGTGAATGGAAGTGCCCCGTGCACAACTTCATTCCCAACTGGTTGAAGCTGATTTCCGAAGGCAACATCTTTGAAGCGGCCGAGCTGAGTCATCAGACCAACTCCCTGCCGGAAGTCTGTGGTCGTGTCTGCCCCCAGGATCGCCTGTGTGAAGGCGCCTGTACCCTGAACGACGGCTTCGGTGCCGTGACCATTGGTAATGCCGAGAAGTACATCACCGACACCGCTTTCGCCATGGGTTGGAAGCCAGACATGTCCAAGGTCACCTGGACCGACAAGAAAGTCGCCATCATCGGCGCCGGCCCGGCCGGTCTGGGTTGCGCCGACGTGTTGGTGCGCAATGGCGTCAAACCGGTGGTCTTTGATCGTTACCCGGAAATCGGCGGCCTGTTGACCTTCGGTATTCCCGAATTCAAGCTCGAGAAAAACGTCCTGACCCGTCGGCGTGAAATCTTCACCGAAATGGGTATGGAATTCCGTCTGAATACCGAAGTCGGCACCGACATCACCATGGACGAAATTCTCAAGGAGTACGATGCGGTGTTTATGGGCATGGGTACCTACACCTACATGAAAGGTGGCTTCCCCGGTGAAGACCTGCCCGGCGTACACGACGCTCTGCCGTTCCTGGTGGCCAACGTCAATCGCAACCTGGGGTTTGAAAAAGACCCGAGCGAGTTCATCAGCGTGAAAGGCAAGCGCGTGGTGGTGCTCGGCGGTGGTGATACCGCCATGGACTGTAACCGCACCTCCATTCGCCAGGGCGCCGAGAGCGTGACCTGTGCTTACCGCCGTGACGAAGAGAACATGCCCGGCTCGCGCCGCGAAGTGGCCAACGCCAAAGAAGAGGGCGTACAGTTCCTTTTCAACCGTCAGCCTGTGGCCATTGTCGGTGAAGATAAGGTCGAAGGCGTGAAAGTGGTGACCACCGAATTGGGTGAGCCCGATGAAAATGGCCGTCGCCGTCCCGAACCGATTCCGGGCAGTGAAGAAGTCTTGCCGGCTGATGTGGTGCTGATTGCCTTCGGTTTCCGTCCGAGTCCCGCGCCCTGGTTTGACGAGCACGGCATCAAGGTATCCGACTGGGGTGGTGTGGAAGCGCCGGAAACCCAGCAGTACAAGTTCCAGACCTCCAACCCGAAGGTGTTCGCCGGTGGCGACATGGTGCGCGGTTCCGACCTCGTGGTGACCGCCATCTGGGAAGGGCGCGAAGCGGCCGAAGGGATCATGGACTACCTCGAAGTGTAAGAACTTGGGTGACGGCGGATGCGTGCTTCGCACTCCGAGGCGTCGGACCGATCCGCCCTACGACACCTCCGTATCCGCCGCTCCCCTCCCCCGTTCTCCGACTGTACCGGACCATTACTATGACCGAGCTGAAAAACGACCGCTTCCTGCGCGCCCTGGCCCACGAACCGGTGGACGTCACTCCGGTGTGGATGATGCGTCAGGCCGGTCGCTACCTACCGGAATATCGGGCCAGCCGCGAGCGGGCCGGCAACTTCATGGGTTTGTGCGGCAACCCGGACATGGCCTGTGAGGTGACGCTGCAACCCCTGGAGCGCTACCCGCTGGATGCGGCCATTCTGTTCTCGGACATTCTCACTATCCCTGATGCAATGGGGTTGGGCTTGTACTTTGAGCCCGGTGAAGGCCCCAAGTTTGAAAAGCCGGTGCGTACTGAAGCCGATATCATGGCACTGGATGTGGTCAATCCAGAAGCGGATCTGCCCTACGTCCTCGATGCGGTGAAAACCATTCGCCGCGAGCTGGGCGGTCGGGTGCCCCTGATCGGTTTTTCCGGTAGCCCCTGGACCCTGGCCACCTACATGATTGAAGGTGGCTCCAGCCGGGATTTTCGCCGCGCCAAGCAGATGATGTACGACCGGCCCGAGCTGATGCATCACCTGCTCGACACCCTGGCCCAGTCCGTTATCCGCTACCTGAACGGCCAGATTCTGGCGGGCGCCCAGGCGGTGCAGATTTTCGATACCTGGGGCGGCGCCCTGTCCCACAATGCCTACCGGGAATTCTCCCTGCGCTACCTGGAGCAGATTGTCAAAGGCCTGATCCGTCAGCACGACGGCCGCAAAGTACCGGTGATTCTGTTCACCAAAGGCGGCGGCCAGTGGCTGGAGGCCATGGCCGACACCGGCGCCGATGCGCTGGGTCTGGACTGGACCACCGACATCGGCCGCGCCCGCGCCCGGGTCGGTGACCGGGTCGCGCTACAGGGCAATATGGACCCGACCATTCTCTACGCCAGCCCCGAGCGGATTCGCGAGGAAGTCGGTCAGATTCTGGCCTCTTACGGTAAAGGCTCAGGCCACGTCTTCAACCTGGGCCACGGCATCACCCCGGAAGTCGACCCGGAACACGCCGGCGCCTTTATCCGCGCGGTCCACGAGCTGTCGGCCGAGTACCACGGTCAGTAAGTAAAAAGTTTTTGGGTGGCACAGAGGGACGGGAAGGGGAAGCCCTTTCAAGACCGTAAGCGGAGGGACTCCGCGCGTCGAGCCCCCGTGGACGACCCACATGGATGTGGGAAGTGTCCCGAAGCGCCGGGAGCGCGTAGGGACCGGGTTTACGGCGTGTCTTGAAAGGGCTTCCCCTTCTCGGCCCGGACGTGATTTGAACTGATCGCATATCCTGTAACCGAACCCTGTGATCCGCTTCTCACCACTACTGTATAGCCCTCCGACAGGCTTGACGACGTCCGTTGCATGCCCCACTATCCGTATCCTCCGGCCCGTTTTTTGTCTAAACTGGCGCCATAGACGGATTTTTGCCGCACCGCCGGCAGAGAGGACAACGCGTGGGAATCAAGCAAGTCAAAGTCGACGTCAACGAAGTCACTGTTGGCATGTATGTCTCCGGACTCGACCGTCCGTGGACTCAGACTCCATTCCCGCTGCAAGGCTTCTATGTCCGTGACCTGGACGAAATCAAACAGCTGAAAAGCCTGTGCAAACACGTCTACATCGACGTCGTCAAAGGTCGCCCACCAGTCTCCTCCAATTTACAGACACTGCCTCAGGAGAGCTTGCGCAGCCGGATCAGCGCCCGGGAGAACGTCCATACCCCGGCCAACGTCAAAGTGGCCCCCCTGCGCATACAGCGCAATCAGTACCCGCCGGTCCAACCGCTCAAAAAAGAAATCAAACGTGCCCGCCAGCTGCATCAGAATGTCTACCATGCCGTGGGCGAGGTGCTCGATTACCTGGGTAACAATGAGCTGCATCGGGTACCGATTGTCGAGACCAAGCGGTTGGCCAGCGATATGGTGGACAGCGTGCTGCGCAATCCGGATGCCTTCACTTGGCTGTCCCGCGTGCAGGAGAAAGACGAATATACCTACAGTCACGCCATCCGGTGCTCGGTCTGGGCCATCCTGTTCGGGCGTCATATCGGCCTGCCCAAGCGGGACCTGGACGTGCTTGCCATGGGCGTTCTGCTCAAGGATGTGGGCAAGGTCAAGCTCGATCAGGGGCTGCTGACCAAAGTATCCCGCTCCTCCGATGAAGAGCGCCTGTATGAAACCTTTGTGGAGCAGGGCGTTGAGATTTTGCGCAAAACCCCGGGAGTAGAACCGAGGGTGATCAGCGTGGTGAAAACCCACTGCGAACGATTGAACGGCAGTGGTTTTCCGTTGCACCTGCAGGGCGACAAGATTCCCTTGCTGGGTAAGATCGCCGGGATCGTCACCTTCTATGACAATACCACCAATCCGCGGGGTGCCAGTCAGCCCATTGCGCCCTCCAAGGCCGTCAGCAAGTTATACGAACTGCGCAATACCCAATTTCAGGAAGAGCTGGTGGTGGAGTTCATTCGCGCCATTGGCCTTTATCCCACCGGCACCCTGGTCGAGTTGAGTTCCGGCGAGGTGGGTGTGGTGGTGGAGCAGAATTTTGAGCGGCGCCTCAAGCCCAAGATCATGTTGGTGTTGGATGCCGTCAAGTCTCCCATGGATCCGCAACTGATTGATCTGGCCGAGGACGATAAGCGCAAGCAGGCACTGATCGATTCGGGCAAAAAAACGGCGGCGGAAGTGGAAAAAATTGAAATTGCCCGAGACCTGGAACCCGGCTCTTACGAGGTAGACATCGCCGCAATACGCGACAACTATATCCTCAAAAAAGAGAAGTCCGGTCTGATGTCACTGCTCGACAAGCTCACGCCCTAGGCCGCCGCAGGGCAATGCGTAGTTGCCCTTACAGCCTGACGCCCAGCCGTTCCCCCATCCGCGTTCCTCTGCCGGCCTGGTAAGCCTCATCCCAGCGCACCCGGTCCTTGCCAAACAACACGATTGCGGTGGAGCCTAGCTTGAAGCGGCCCATTTCTTCCCCCTTATTCAAGGTGATGGGCGCGCGGGGTCGGAAGTCCCGGGTCTGAATCGTCCGCTTGATCGGCGCTACCTCGCCGCCCCACACGGTTTCGATACCCGCGACGATCATGGCGCCGACCAATACGACCGCCATGGGGCCGATGTCGGTATCGAAAATTGCCACCAACCGCTCATTGCGTGAAAACAGTCGCGGCACCTGGTTGGCGGTGGCGGTATTTACCGAGAAAAGGTCGCCGGGTATCGCCACGGTGGCTCGCAGTTGGCCGTCAAAGGGCATGTGAACGCGATGATAATCCTTGGGTGACAGATAGATGGTGGCAAACTGTCCCTGGTCGAATTCGGCGGCCAACGCCTCGCTGCCACCGAGCAGCTCCCGGGTGGTGTAGAGCTGGCCTTTAGCCTGGAAAATCCGCCCGTCCTCAATGGCGCCGAGCTGACTGATGGCCCCGTCAGCGGGGCAGACGATGCTGTCCGCTGAGGCGTCCAGCGGGCGCGCATCGGGTTTGAGCGCCCGGGTAAAAAAGTCATTGAAGTGGGCGTAGGCGCGGGGGTTTTCTTCAAGCGCTTCGCTCATGTCCACGCCGTAGCGTTGGATGAACCATTCGATAAAGTGATTTTTGATCCAGTCCGTACGCTGGTTGGCCAGCCAACCCGCCGCCCGGGAGAGCCCGTGCTGGGGGGTGATATACTGAAGGGCGGCAAACAGTTTTTCATTCATGGTGTCAGGGGGCCTGCAGGGTCGGTTTCCGGAGGCGCCATCATAGCAAATATCCCTCTGGCAGGCTGGCGGGAGTCGAACGACGGGTCATCATGGTATTAATTCGGGTGCTGGTGGAAGTGTTGGGTGGCCTGGGCTTGTTCCTGCTGGGAATGACGCTCATGACCGAGGGCCTGAAGGCCATGGCTGGAGACGCCATTCGCCGGGTGTTGATGCGCTTTACCCGCAGCCCGGTCAGCGGGGTCCTGACGGGGCTGGTTGGCACCGCCGTGCTGCAATCCTCCAGCGCCACCATTGTGGCTACCGTCGGTTTTGTTGGGGCCGGCCTGATCGGTTTTTCCCAGGCGCTGGGCATCATTTTCGGTTCGGCTCTGGGGACCACGGTCACGGGCTGGATCGTGGCCCTGATCGGCTTCAAGCTCAAGCTGTCCCTGCTGGCCGCCCTGTTCGTGTTTGCCGGGGCCATGCTCAAGCTGTTTGGGCGCCGGTCTCTGGGCGGGCTGGGGTATGCGCTGGCCGGCTTTGGTCTGATTTTCATCGGTATTGATACGCTTCAGGGCGGGCTCGAAGGCCTGCGGGAGCAGATGGACTTCAGTCAGTTCCCGGCGGACGATCTGTGGGGCAAGTTTCAACTGGTGGTCATTGGTGTTCTGTTCACCATTGTGACGCAATCGTCCAGTGCAGGTGTGGTGGCGGCACTGACGGCACTGCACACGGATACCATCGCCTTTGAGCAGGCCGCATCGCTGGTGGTGGGAATGAACATCGGCACCAGCTTCACGGCGGCAGCGGCCACCATCGGTGGCAACGTGTCGGTGCGACGCACCGGTTTTTCCCATGTGCTGTACAACACCGGCGTCAGTTCGCTGGCGCTGTTTCTGATTGTGCCCTACATTGCCGCCTGGCAGTTTGTGGCGCCCGAGGCATTTGTGGTTCACGAGGAGTTTGCGCTGGTGGGTTTCCACTCCGCGTTCAATTTGTTGGGCGTGTTGCTGGTGGTGCCGTTTGCGGGACAGTTTGCTCACATGATCGAGCGTCTGTTCCCGGACAAGCCTTTCGGCTATCAGCAGATTCTGGACCGGGGGCTGCTCAAGTACCCCGAACTGGCACTGACCGCGGTGCAGAAGGTCATGATCTCCCAGTTTGAGCGGGTGGCGGAGCAACTGGAATACATTCTCGGAGAGTCTGGTCGCTCGGTCCCCCTGGTGGATCTTGCCCGAGAGCTGTCCGACGTGCAGGAATATCTGGATGCCATTCACCTGGAAGAGACCTCGGGCAGTCAGTGGGAGCGGCTACTGGCTGCGATTCAGATCGTCGAGCATCTGCAGCGTCTGCTGGAGCGTTGCGACAATAAAAGCGTGGCCGTGGCGCTGCGCAACGGGGACGATCTGGCCGAGGCCAAGGCCGCCCTCAGTCCGCTGGTGCTGTCGCTCTGGGGAAAACGTTCGCTTCCCGCCGATCAGGTGCAGGAACGAGTCGCACAAATCACCCAAATCGAGCAAACTACCCGGCGGCAGACCATGAACGACATTGCCCAGGGGCGACTGGAGCTGAGGCAGGGCGTCGCCCGGATGGAGGTCGTGCGCTGGCTGCAGCGGGTCGCCGTGCACATCGGGCGCATCGACGTACATACCCGGGAATTGAATTATCAGCAGCCCTGAGCCCAAGTAATGGATAGCCCTGAGCGTTCGAAACAATCGCAAGTGAATCTGATGAAGGCGGTATCCATGTCCTCCCTCCCCCTTGAGAGCGTAAGGCCCGATGATCTCGACGCCCTCGTCGCTCTGGAGCAACGCTGTTTTACCAGCGACCGCCTCAGCCGCCGCAGCTTTCGCCGCTGGCTGGAGGGCGACCAGCGGGTACTTCTGGTCGCGCGCGATGGCGACCGTCTGGCCGGCTACATACTGGTTCTGTTTCACCGGGGGACGCGCCTGGCGCGCATGTACTCGCTGGCGGTGGATCCGGACTACCGGGGCCAGGGGTTGGCGCGGCGCCTGATCGGCGCCGGGGAAGACGGCGCGCGGGACAGTGGCCGGTTTTATATGCGCCTGGAGGTCAGCAGTAAAAACACCAGCGCCATCGCCCTTTACGAGACCCTGGGGTACAAACAGTTCGGGCTGTATCAGGACTATTACGAGGACCACACCGATGCGCTGCGTTACCAGAAGCGGATCCGGGTGGTGGGCGATACCGCTTATCATCGGGCCATTCCCTGGCTGGCCCAGAGTACCCGCTTTACCTGCGGACCGGCGTCGCTGATGATGGCCATGGCCGCTCTGAAACCGGACTACCAGCCTTCCGATACCGAGGAGCTGCGTCTGTGGCGTGAATCCACGACCATCTTCATGACCTCGGGCCACGGCGGTTGCCACCCCATGGGCATGGCGCTGGCCGCCGACACCCGGGGCTACCGGGCGGAAGTCTGGGTCAACCATGATGGGCCGCTGTTTCTCGATGGGGTGCGCGATGAGACCAAAAAGCCGGTCATGATGCTGGTGCATGAGGATTATCGCCACGCGCTTGAGGCGCGGGCCGTTCCGGTTCACTATCGCGAGGTTCGTCAGGATGATCTGATCGCGGCGTTTGATCGCGGTGGGGTGCCGATCATCCTGATCAGCACCTACCGGATGGACAGCAAAAAAGCGCCCCACTGGGTCGTCATGAGTGGCTATGACGAAGAGTGTATTTATGTTCACGACCCGGATCCGGATGGCCAGGGGCAGACCGCGCTGGATTGCCAATACCTTCCGCTGGCGCGGGCCGATTTCGAGCGGATGACCAGTTTCGGCCGAAGCCGGTTGCGGACGGCGGTGATTCTCTCCCGTGAGTTGTCCGGTCCGGGGGAATAAAAATTTGATGTTACGCAAAGCGAGCCCTGCCTGTGCGCTATACCATTAAACGATCCTCGCGCCGCCGCACGGTCAGCCTGGAGGTACGCGATGCCCAGTTGCTGGTGCGCGCACCGGTCGGCATAGCGGAGCGGGATCTGGACCGGTTTGTCCGTCAGAAAAGCGACTGGATCGCGCGCAAAGTGCGCGCTCAGCAGCAGATGCTGGCCCGGATTCCGGAGTATCGCTATGTATCCGGCACCCGCCTGCCTTTCATGGGGCAACAACTGACGCTCTCGGTGACCATGGGAAGTCGTGGCCGGGTGGAGCGGGTGGGGGACCGGTTGGCGGTCTGTTGCTCTCGGCGCAGTCGGCTTGAACCCGAGGCGCAGGCCCGGCGGCTGGTGCAGGGGTGGTACCGGGAGCAGGGGCTGGAGCGATTGCGCGCGAAAACCGATGCGTTGACTCGTCGGATGGGGCTGAGCCACTCCGGGGTCAAGGTGAGAGTGACCCGATCCAAGTGGGGGCACTGCACCCGCTCGGGTGAGATTCAGTACAACTGGCAGATTCTTCTGGCCCCGGAGGCGGTTGTGGACTATCTTGTCGCTCACGAAGTCTGTCACCTGCGTCACATGAACCATAGCCGGGCATTCTGGCAACTGGTCGGACAAGTGTGCCCCGATTACCCCCGTCAGCGGGATTGGCTTAAGGCCAATGGCCGCTGTCTGGTATTGTAACCCCTGTCGTTAGAAGCCCAAGGAAACGCCCATCATGACCGCACTGAGCGATGACCCCGCTGAAAACCTCGATCGTTTTATTGTCGAAGCGATGGACCACGGCTGTGTTTACGGGCTCGAAGGCCCGGATGGCTGGGCGCTTTGTCCTTCCGAGAAATATGATGACAGCGATGTGATGCCCCTGTGGTCCGAGCTGGCCCTGGCACAGGTGCACTGTCGGGAGGAGTGGACAGACTACAAACCCGTGCCGATCGATCTGGAAGAGTTTCTGGACGACTGGCTGCCCGGTATGCACGACGATGAACTGCTGGTCGGGGTGAACTGGGATGAGTCCCTCGAAGGGGAAGAAATTGAGCCCATGGACCTGCTCGAGGAATTTGAGCAGGAAATGGAGTAGCGACTGCCTACCTGATCCGCCCCCACTCCGGGCCTTCAGGCCCGGGGGAAACTCGCCATGACCTTCCGGTCCCGCCGATATTTCCAGCGTTCGAGCCACTTGCCACCCCAGACCTGATTGCCGTAACGGGCCAGGGCGTAATCATTACTGGTGGTAATGATCGACAGCGTCCGTCGACCTGGCTTGTAGCGTCTGAGCGGTTCACTGGCCAGAGCGCGGGCCAGGTTGGCGGCCAGCACCGGCGCCTGCCGCAGTGCCAGGTTCGCTGCGGCTCCGGGCTCTGGCCCGCCAGCCACACTGGCGACCGCGCCGGCGGCGAACACGAACGGATGATTGACCGCCTGCAGATGGGCATTGACCTGAATCCGGCCCCGGTCGGTAAGCGCCAAGCCCGATGTTTTGACCCAGGCGCCCGGTTGCCCGGAAACACACCAAATCACGCGGTCCATGGGCAGGTGCTGGTGGCGATCGGTGTAGATCTGTTGGTCATCCACGCGTGCCACATCAAACAGGGGGTGGACTCGAATCTCCCGCTCCTGCAGTAATTGTGCGGCGCGTAGCTGAGCGGCCAGGGGAAACTCGGGCAGCAGCTTACCGCCACCGTGGACCAGGTGGATGCTCACCGACGCCTTCAGGTTGTCTTCATGCAGCAGCCGCTGGCGAACGGCCAGGGCCATTTCCACACCATCGAGGTTTCCGCCGATGACGGCCAGGTTGGCCGGGTTGTTCCGATCCCGGGCACACAGGTCCGCCAGTGTTTCCTGCCAGCGGGGCAAAAACCCGCTGATTGGGCGTGTGCTCATGCCGTGCTCGGCCAGCCCGGGGATGGTATCGGTGGCCTGCAGGCCGGTGTTGACCGACAGGAGGTCAAAGCCAATGGCATCGCCATTGTGGAGTTGTGCCTGGCGTTGGGTCAGGTCCAGGGAGGCCAGTCGGCCGAACTGTAATTCGGTGTGTGTGGCCCGGCAGAGCTGGCCCAGGTCGATGTGGCAGTCCCGAAAGCGAAAGCGCCCGGCAATCAGCCCGGGCAGCATGCCCGAGTAGGGAACAAACCGCTCTGGTGACAGCAGTATCACTCGCACATCGTCGGGTAGCAGGTGGCGGGCGTTGGCCAGGTAGAGGGCGTGCGTCAGGCCGCCACCGGCCAGAAGCAGAGTTCGCATAACAACGGCGCTCAGGCAAAAGCCGAGAGCATAGCGAACCCGGTGCCCAGCGTCTACGGAGTGCCGGTAATTCTGACAGTCACTGGTTGGGGGGGGGAGCGGTTATTCTCCGCCTCTGGCGCTGGTGGCGATGTCTTCGTCGACGAACCCGAACAGGTAGTCGTGGAGGATGTCGACCTGATGCAGGTGGACGTAGGTTTCGAGTTGTTCGAGTTCGGCGAAGGCGGGGCTGATGGCGGCTGTGGGTGTCAGCCGGTAGTCCCGGGTGACGAGTACGAAGGATTTATTGGCGGTGGGCACGGGGGTTTTGTGCAACAATTGCAGGACGCAGAAGTCGAAGTCCAGGCACAGGCGCATGAGGTTGGGGTAGTTGGTTTCCTGGCGATCGATGAAACGAATTTCCCGGCTGCCCAGTAGTTCGTCGGTGCTGAGCGGGTGCTTGGGCATAGACTCTCTCGGTGTTGTTGGCTTGGTTGATTCTTGTGGGGATGGTCCATTTGGGCCAGTCTGTGCGGGATTACACCACAGCGCTCCCGGACG
This sequence comes from Marinimicrobium sp. UBA4209, assembly GCF_002381585.1. Lineage (NCBI taxonomy): Bacteria > Pseudomonadati > Pseudomonadota > Gammaproteobacteria > Cellvibrionales > Cellvibrionaceae > Marinimicrobium > Marinimicrobium sp. UBA4209. The sequence continues at coordinate 2,429 of NZ_DFTP01000105.1, read as the reverse complement.
TCATGTGATATACCTCACAAAAGCTTCAAGGGCCGTCACTGCAATCCACGGGGTGGTGTAGTCTGAAAGCCGATACTTAACTTTTAATCAGGAGCACTTTCAGTCATGTGGAAGCAGGTGATAAGTTGGTTTTTCCAGTCTTTTGAGGCATCTCGTCCGGGTCGCTTTGGGGTGCATCTTCCCAAGACACGCCATGAATACGTCCATGTAGGCTCGCAACCGCGAATCCCGCGCTCTACGGTCTTGGGAAGATGCACCCCAAACCGCCCCTACGTGCGCCGTAGCTGGCTCCCTACCGTGCTACGAAGTGTATTTTTGGGTGTGGGAGCTTTGATGCTCGCCGCCTGCTCGCAGATTCCTTTCGGTATTCAGGAGCCCCAGGTCAAGGTTACGGGGCTTGAACTTTTGCCGGCTCAGGGTATGGAGCAGCGCATTGCGGTTCATCTCGGTATCACCAATCCCAATGCGCGGGATTTGTCCGTGCGCGGGATCTCTTATAACATCGGCATCGAAAACATCGATGTCTTGAGTGGCGTTTCCAGCCAGGTGCCCACCCTCAAGGCGTATGAGGAGACTCCGGTGACCGTGGAGGTCTCTGCCAACCTGTTGTCCATTGCCCGGTTGGTCCAGCATTTCAGCCAGCGGGCGGTCAGTGACCGGGTCAGTTACAATTTCGACGCCAAGTTGGATTTCAGCCAGTGGTTGCCGTCCATGCGGGTCTCGGAGCAGGGCGAGATCAAGCTGCAGTATTAACGATAACGACCAGGAATTTGCATGAACGAAGTCGTAGTATCCCCCGACGCTGAAGAGCGCATTCCCCTCAAAGACTATACCGAGAAGGCGTATCTGGATTATTCCATGTACGTCATTCTCGATCGCGCCCTGCCCAATATCGGTGACGGGCTCAAGCCGGTTCAGCGCCGTATTGTCTATGCCATGAGCGAGCTGGGGCTGAAGGCGACGGCGAAGTTCAAGAAGTCGGCCCGTACGGTCGGCGATGTGATCGGTAAGTTTCACCCGCACGGTGATTCCGCCGCCTATGAATCCATGGTGTTGATGGCTCAGCCGTTTTCGTACCGGTACACCCTGGTGGACGGGCAGGGGAACTGGGGGTCGCCGGATGATCCCAAGTCGTTTGCCGCCATGCGTTACACCGAGTCGCGCCTGGCTCGCTACAGTGAGGTGCTGCTGGAGGAGTTGGGCCAGGGTACGGTGGATTGGCAGCCGAATTTCGACGGCACCATGGATGAGCCCAAGGTGCTGCCGGCACGGGTGCCCAATGTGCTACTCAATGGCACCACCGGCATTGCGGTGGGGATGGCCACGGATATCCCGCCCCATAACCTGCGGGAGGTGGTCGAGGCCTGTATTCATCTGCTCGATAACCCCAAGGCGGATGTGAACGAACTGTGCCAGTTTATTCAGGGCCCGGATATGCCCACCGAGGCGGAGCTGATCACGCCCCGGGAAGACCTGATCAAGATGTACCAGACCGGCCGGGGCAGTCTGCGCATGCGCGGTGTCTGGACCAGGGAAAAGGACAGCGGCGATATCATCATTACCGCGCTGCCTCATCAGGTCAGCGGTGCCAAGATTCTGGAGCAGATCGCGGCCCAGATGCAGGCCAAGAAGCTGCCCATGGTCACCGATCTGCGGGATGAGTCAGACCACGAAAACCCCACCCGACTGGTGATCACCCCGCGCTCCAACCGGGTGGATGCCGAGCAGTTGATGCAGCATCTGTTCGCCAGTACCGACCTGGAGAAAACCTACCGGGTCAATATGAACATGATCGGCATCGATGGTCGTCCGGGCGTGAAAAGCCTGGATGTCATTCTGTCCGAGTGGCTCAGCTTCCGCACGGTCACCACCCGGCGTCGTCTGCAGTTCCGCCTGGACAAGGTGCAGAAGCGCCTGCACCTGTTGGAAGGCTTGCTGATCGCCTATCTGAACATCGATGA
>NZ_DFTP01000105.1:0-394 GCF_002381585.1 Marinimicrobium sp. UBA4209 | reverse complement strand
ATCATCCGCACCGAGGACGAGCCCAAAGCGGTGTTGATGGAGCGATTCAAACTGTCCGACGTTCAGGCCGACTACATTCTGGACACCAAGTTGCGCCAGTTGGCGCGTCTTGAGGAAATGAAGATCCGGGGCGAGCAGGAAGCCCTGGAAAAAGAGCGGGACCAACTGGAGAAAACCCTCGGGTCCGCCACTCGCCTGAAAACCCTGATTCGCAAAGAGCTGCAGCAGGTGGCCAAGGAATACGGCGATGATCGCCGCTCGCCCATCGTTCAGCGCGAGGAGGCCCAGGCATTCAGTGAAACCGAGTTGATCGGAGTCGACCCGGTCACCGTGGTGGTGTCCGAAAAAGGCTGGATCCGTTCGGCCAAGGGCCATGAGATCGATCCGGCGGCGC
>NZ_DFTP01000089.1:64150-65063 GCF_002381585.1 Marinimicrobium sp. UBA4209 | reverse complement strand
GCCTAAAACACTTGACCACTACATTGATGACCATAAAACTTAAGCAATGTTAAGGATTTTAGACTACCTTTATCGGTCAAATTTTCTGTCGCTTTGACTATCGAGTTAATTCTCATGTATGGGTTATCTTTACCCCAATTTGAAGGTCGATATAAAGCTTCGACCCAAGCTGTTATACAACGCTGAGAGAAGAGCTGTGTGGAGAAAGCTCCATATTGGAAAAAGTACCAACGAGATAGCGAAGCCCTTAAACGTATCAGTTGGTCTCATAGAGCAAGTACTTACAACGCATAGTTACCTTATTCCTCTAAGAGGCCGAATTCGCTTATATAAGAAACAGTGCCACTACAAACGAATTCTATCGGATTACATAGAAAGTCATCCGGATTGTATACGAAATGACATTCGGAAGGACCTACCGGCAGCCTATCTCTGGCTTTACAAGAATAATTCTCATTTATTGTATGAACTATTGCCCCCCGAAATTCCTCGGGAACTTAAGAGAAACTGCATCAAGAAACCATGACTTGGATAGTATCAACCTCAAAGTAGTCGCTGACTCCCAGCCAAAACCGCCCTACCGGCCTGACCTCCCCCTCCCGATTGACCCAAATCCCTAAGTTATTACGCTATAATCTTAAAAACCATCAAGTCTCAAACTTTATTGTAAGTTAGGTGTCCTGTAGTGCCCTAAATCAATAGGGGGGCAGTCTCAAACTCTATTGTCCACCTACAGGAAAATTTCGGCACCCCATGGGCGCCGAAAGGACGGTCTGTAACGGGAGCCCCTCATCTTGCCTAACCTTCCGGCTCGGCGCTGCGGGCAATGTCCACGTCTTGCGCCACCTCATCTCGAACCAGCGCCCAATGAAAAAGATTCTCGTCATTGGCCTCGAAGAAGTTGTGGTTATAG
>NZ_DFTP01000089.1:63705-64088 GCF_002381585.1 Marinimicrobium sp. UBA4209 | reverse complement strand
GGGTCAGCGGCATGTCGCGGTAAATCGGCCGGGTGATCTCCACCACTTGATCCCAGTGCGCCAGAGCCTGCTGTAAATGCCGGATAGCCACCTGCTGCTGTTCCTCATCACCGTACAGACGGTACCGGTGTAGCGCCACGGCGCCTTTCAGCTTCTCCGCAAGATGAAGACCGAGATGGGCCCAGGCTTTGACGTCGGCCACTTCGTACATGAGCGAGGCATTGCCCTCGGTATCAATACCTTCTACCAGCCGAAGCGCCTCGCGATTGTCGCGCTCAAGCTGCTCGGCCAGAATCGGCGGAGTAATGCGGTCAACGCCGAAAGAGCCGCCTTCGTGCATTGTCTCTACGAAATCCGCCACCGAAACATAATCCGGGTCCATG
>NZ_DFTP01000089.1:61984-63646 GCF_002381585.1 Marinimicrobium sp. UBA4209 | reverse complement strand
CCGAAATATAACGGGTGTAGTCGCCCTGCAGCGCCAGAAAGCCCTCGCTGTAGAGGGTGAAATCCCAGCGCGAATCATACAACGAGGCCAGCCGCAGTTGGGTGGATGAGGCCAGAGAGTAAGCGTTCAACAGGTTATTACCCTTGGCCCCGTACCGGCGGTTGAATGCCGCCTGAAACACCGAGTCGGGTGTTTCAGGATCGTAAAGGAGGCGCCCCCAAAGCTGGTAGAACAACCACTGGCGCTCGAAGGCCCAGTTCCAGTCGACCGGCTCGTCCACTGCGGTGAAGTAATCGAGCGCCGGGATGTAGGTTTCCGAGCCGACAAAGTATCCGCCCACATAGTCCGCCGCGCCATTCAGAGCGATATGCTGACGAATGAAATCGGGCACACCCCAGCGCAGGGCAAAGAAGTCTTCGTTGCGTGCCTGCCAGGTGACCTTGTAGTTTTTGGGCGTCGGTTTGAAATAAGTGTCGCCCAGCTTGCCGCCGTGGACCTTCACCAACTCTGGTGTGGAATGGGCATGGGACCAATTGAACTTCATTTCCACCCAGATCGGACCGTCAAAGCGATCCTCCAGCTTCTCCATCGCATCGCGGGTCACCACTTCCACACTCTTGCTGACGCCCGGCTCCGAACCGGTTCCCGAGGAAAAAGGGACGCGGTGAATGAGTTTCACGGGGCGATCAGCGTCCAGCATCCCCGCGATCAACACATCATCCATCCACTTCTGCCGCTCAAGGGGCGTCATGCCAGCCATGCCTTCGCCGTGGGAAATACCAAACCCATCCAGGTTGGGATACTCCTCGAGCACCTGGGTAACGCTTTCGCGCAGATAACGCCGCACGATCTCCGAGGTATCGCCTTCCACATAGTAGTGCGGATAAAAGTTCTGCTCCGCGACGGAGTGGGCCTCGGCAAATTCCCGGCTGACAAAAATGCTCCAGTGGACCAGATAGGTGTCCAACCCGCGCTCTTTCGCCATCCGGAAGATCTCGCGGTAAAGACGCTGCCACTGGGCGAATTCTTTATCCGACCATGGGCTCGCTTCGGGGAAGTTTTTCGGCTGGATCATGAACGTAAAAGGATGCAGATTCCACAGGCTGATGGCGTTGAAACGGTTCGCCACCATCATATCCAGAAACGACTCCCAATAATCGAGATCCCGTGCAGTCTCGTAATGCTGGTCCAGCGCCGAACTGGGCCGGTAGGTTTCCCAGGGCAGATTGTATTTGATCCCGCGAAACGCCAGATTCGGGCTCTGTTCGGTGGATTCCACCGCTGTCAGCGGCGTGCCATTGCGCAGCGTTTCGGCCAGGGCCAGCGCGCCATAGATCAGCCCCCGGTGGTCGCCTCCATAGACGCTCGTGACCCTGTCCTCGGGCACAATAGCAAAGGCTTCAGAACCCAGCCTCTCTTCATGCACCGACAGACTGATCAGATGATCGTAACCGCTCCGATCCGAGCCGAGCTCATAGCCCTGCTCTTCCAGGGCCTCACCCAGCTTGCGGGCGGCATAGGCCTCCTGCGGCACCGTCTCGTCGTAGACGAGCGTCACCTCCTGAGCACAGGCTGCAGTAGCGTTCAAAAGAAAGAGGAGCACAAACGAAGGGAACAAGCGTTTTATTGTCATAAGTTTCAACCCTGCAGAACATGGCTCTA
>NZ_DFTP01000089.1:60462-61905 GCF_002381585.1 Marinimicrobium sp. UBA4209 | reverse complement strand
GTTACCCAGCCCGAAACATATAGTCAATAGAACCACTTGGGTGACGCATTCCGCCCGCCTCCACCAAAAGAACAAGCGCCCGGCCATTTTCGGGGTATTAATCAGTCCGACACTACGTAAAGACTGCTCTCAGACAGCTTGGTGAGCCAGTTCCTGAAGACGGTCCGTGAACAAGTTGGTTGATCCACTAGTGACCAGAAGTTGTTGCTTGGCGCGCGTCATACCGACATATAGCAACCGTGTCTCTCGGGGCATATCATCCTCTCCGTCTTTCAATGCCCCGACCCCACTTAAAATGACCGTATCAAACTCCAGGCCTTTACTGCTCTGACGAGTCAATAGCGTCACCTTCTCATCCGCCGGATTGTAAGTTTTCTTGTGAACGGACGATTTTAGCCAAGCGGCGGGAACCCCAGCTTGGTCCAACGCCGATTTGAGCGCTTCACCTTGGTGATGGTGTGCGTAGATAATGGCGATACTACTTAGTGGTTTCCCGCCGCTACGCCATTTGTCGACGCAGCGAACGATGTACTGATATTCATCCGCAGCGCTCTTGAATGGTCTGTAAACCGGCTGAGGTCCACTTGCACCCGCCACCTCTGGCTGAATTAGCGGTACATGATCGTCATCGGCGTCTTGGGCCTGCAGATACTCTTTGGAGAAATCATAGGCAAAGGTCAGTATTTCTCGGGTGTTTCGGTAGTTGAGCTTGAGGATCGTAGTGCGGCCGCGTGCCTGGATGCCCGCACTGGATAACGGAAATCCGAGTTGTCGTCGGCTGTAAATCGCCTGCGCATCGTCGTACAGCAGGAGCAATGAATTGGTATCGGGATCGATCATCTGAACCACCAGCTTTAACCACTCCGGCTCAAAGTCATGGCCCTCATCAATCATCAGAGCACCGTACTGCGCACGAGGAATATCCCCCCTCTCCACCCCGGCGATCACGCTGGTTACCTGCCGCTCCCAAAGGGGTCTGGCGCCTTGTTCGGTATCCACATGGTACGTTTTCAACTGAAGGCCGCACCACTCGTGAAAGTGATAAACCTGAACCTGTTCATCAATACCCCGCTCTGACATAAACGACCTGAGCCGCGCCGCCAACGCAATATTGAAACAGAGCACGAGAATGGGCTTGCGGGTCGCTTGAGACAAATGCAGACAACGATAGCCGAGAATCAGGGTTTTTCCGGAGCCCGCGACACCGTGAATGACTCGATGTCCGTCCCCAAGACTTTTTGCCAATTGCTCCTGTTGAATATCCATCACCCGGACAATTTCCGGGACGAGAGTCTGACTAACGTTCGACGCACTATCATGCTCGTCATCCGGATCGTCATCAGAGTCTCCGAACAGGTCCTGTTGCGGCGCATTGATGCGCACTTCGGGAAAGAGGTGCCAGCGGATTCGGTCAACCTGAGGAAGGGAAAGCTTTTCACCAAA
>NZ_DFTP01000089.1:53661-60330 GCF_002381585.1 Marinimicrobium sp. UBA4209 | reverse complement strand
ACCGGCAACGCTTTGTTCCACTGCTGTCGAGTGATATTGGTCAGGACCACGCCGTAACCATAGGGGCAACACAGTCGGCCTTGATAACGGCCCTCGGATTGTCGAAGCTGAGGGTCAGTTTTCAGTACATTAACGGTCGTCTGGGCATACTGCCTGGCCTGCTCCAGGGGATTGCTCACCACATCCAGACCATTTTGAGTCTGCAGCGTCACCCGGTCTTTGCTGATCTTCTTCAGGGTCGCCAACTTCCAGTCTTTGATCTCAAGAAACAGCAGTCCTCGGGACGGGTGAAGAATAATGAAATCCGGGTATCGTCTCTGACGGCCAACAGGGATGTCGTACCAGACGGTATAATCATCTTCGAGAAGCGCCTCCAGGCGACGTCCGAAGCGACGCTCTCCCGTTGTCATACCTCTTATGGTGCTCAGGCTTGGAATGATTGCTGCCATGCTGCCTCCATACTGATCCTGAAGGGCCCATCCCCTCCTCTCTCTAGCTTGAGAGCTTAGCCCAGATTGGAAAGTCCGGCTATTTCAGCCGTTGAAAGGCAATAGTATTTCTATTGAACAACCGCTGCCGATAGCCAGCATAATCAATAACAATATTGCATAATTAATCATTTTGAGTCTATAGTGGTCACCCGATTTTAGAATGCGCCTTGAACCCAGCAAGGCAGGCATGCCAATAGAGAGATACACCACTATGACCAAACCGGGAATACCCCTCCGATTCGCCCAGATTGCACTGCTGCTCCTGTCATTTTCCTGCTTCGCCGAAGAGCTGCGCCCCCAGACCCTCTTTATTGCCGGGGACTCCACTGCGGCGTCCTACCAGAACAAGGACCACCAGGGCTGGGGCGCCACCCTACAGAGCTTTCTGGATGAGGACAAAGTGGTCGTGGATAACCGGGCGCGGGGCGGTCGGAGCAGCCGGACGTTTATTACCGAGGGTTTGTGGCAGTCTCTGATCGAGGACGTCGAGGCCGGGGATCTGGTGTTGATCCAGTTCGGACACAACGATGCCGGGGCGATCAATGACGACAGCCGGGCGCGGGGCTCTCTGCCCGGTCTGGGTGATGAGCAGACCGACATCGCCAACCAGGTGACCGGTAAGGACGAAACGGTGTATACCTTTGGACACTATATTCGTCAGATGGTGGCGGACGTAAAAGCCAAGGACGCCACGCCGATCCTTTTGTCGATGACGGTCCGTAACCGGTGGGAACATGACCGTGTTGAGCGTCGCCACGGCCGCTACGGTTACTGGATGCACCAGCTCGCCTGGGAACTGGACACCCCGTTTATCGATGTGACCAACCCGGTGGCGGACAAGCTGGACCGCCTGGGTGCTGAGAAAGTGGCCGGGCTTTACCCGAAAGACCATACCCACTTTAACGATGCCGGCGCCGAGCTTCATGCCGAGACTGTTGTTTCGGCGTTGAAGGGGCTGCGCCCCACCCTCGCTTCAGACCTGTACTCCGCTAAAGGCCGCGAAGTGACCGCCTACGATTGGACGTTTCTGCGCCTGCCGGTGATCGCCCACCCCGAGAAGACCAGCCTTTTTATGGTCGGCGACTCCACCGTGCGCAACGGTTGGGGCGACGGTGCCGGTGGTCAATGGGGTTGGGGTGATTTTATTGACGAGTACCTGAGCGCCGAGGACTACAACTTTGTCAATCGCGCCATCGGCGGTTTCAGTAGCCGGACCTTTGTGACCGGCGGCCACTGGGAGCGAGCCCTTAATATGGCGCGCCCGGGCGATTATGTGGTGATCCAGTTTGGTCACAATGACTCCGCTCCCCTCAATGATGAAGAGCGTGCCCGGGGCACCATCAAGGGGGTCGGCGCCGCCGAGCAGGACATCGACAACCTTCTGACCGGCCAGCCGGAAACGGTTCACACATACGGTTGGTATCTGCGCAAAATGATTGGCGATGCCTATGCCCGAGGTGTAACGCCCATTCTCGCCACCCCGGTGCCCCGGAAAATCTGGGACGACAGCGGAGAGCAGATTGCCCGCCCGGACGACAGTTATCCCCAGTGGGCTCGACAGGTCGCGGCGGAAAGCGGCGTCGCGCTGATCGATCTGCACGAGCTGGTCGCCGACCGTTATGACGAGCTGGGGCCGGAAAAGGTCGAAGCCTTTTTTGCCGACAAACACACCCACACGTCCCGCGACGGTGCCGAGCTGAATGCCAAAATTGTCGCCCAGGGGATCGAAGGCATTCTGTAACGGCATCACCAAGACACCGAACGGATCAACCACAGGAAGACGTTTTATGCTGAATTTGGGCCTGAGAGCACACGACTATGGTCAGGGTACACCCGCGGAGATTGCGGCAAAGCTCGGGCAATACGATGTATCCTGCGTGCAGCTCGCACCCGCCAAGTCGTTTCCGGTCCTGGCAGAACAACCCGGACAGCTGACCCCGGGGTTCGCCAACCATGTGCGCGATGTCTTTGCCGCACAGGGGATCAACATCGCCGTGCTGGGCTGCTATATCAATCCGATCCACCCGGACCCGGACACCAAAGAACAGGCGCTGCAGCGCTTTGAAGAGCACCTGCGCTTCGCCCGTGACTTCGGCTGCGCTATTGTCGGTACCGAGACCGGCTCCAAGAACGGCGATTGTAGCTATCACCCCGACAGCCAGAAAGAAACCTCGTTTCTGGAGTTGGTCGATTCCGTCCGACGCTTGGCCGATACCGCCGAGAAATACGGCACCATTGTGGGTATTGAAGGCGTGGCACACCACCATACGGTACACAGCTACGAGAAGATGGTACGCATGCTGGAGCTGGTGGACTCACCCAATGTCCAGGTCATTTACGACCCGGTGAACTTTTTCCCGCTGGACCAGTGCCATCGACAACAGGAACTGATGGACGAAGCCTTCAGGCTGTTCGGAGACCGTATCGTCGCGATACACAGTAAAGACTTCGTGATCAAGGATGGAATGAAGGAGGGAGACCTGCCCTCCGGCACCGGCGAAATGGATCACCGTTATCTGATGTCATTGATTAAGAAACTCAAGCCCGGCATTCATACCATTCTCGAGAGCACCAACCCTGAGAATGCTCAGGGTATTCTTGAGCACCTGCAAGAGTGCGCACGGTGAACCACTCCCCGGAGAGCGTGACGCCCCTGGGAGTGGCCAACCGATTGTGAGCCGTCAATTGCCTTCCGGCTTCTCGAGCTGAAACACCGGACTTGCCGGTATGCTGACAGCACTCGAGAAGTCCGGCTCCGCGGGATCAAACGAGAGCACATCGTCACGCAAGTGATCGGCCAGTCCCGGCACCTTTTTCCGAATCTCTTCTACGACAGCGCGAGCCAACTGGTAAGCGCCGTAGGGATTGTGATGTGTATCGTCTTTCAGCGCCTGCTCCTGACCGGGAAAGGTATTGGCCGGATAATGCACAAAGGCCTTTCTGGAACCTGACTCTCCCAGAGCGGCGTAAAGCGCCAGGCTCATCTCGTGCAGATCGATAACCGGTACGCCCTGCTCTTCTCCGACCTGACGCACCGCGATGGCGAAATCGGTGAGAGTTTCAGCGGGCTTTCCTTCACTCCAGCGGCGACGCTCCATGGGTGTGACCAGCACGGGAATACCGCCCTTGGCACGTACCGCCTGAATGTACTCGCGCAAATCATCGGCGTAGGTGGTATAGGGGCCTGCGCCCTCGCTCTGGTCTTTCTGATCATTGTGGCCAAACTGAATCAACAGGTAATCCCCGCGCTCCATGGTGCGAAAGATTTTCTCGAGACGGTTTTCCGCTTCGAAGCTGAACAGAGCTCGCCCCGACTCAGCGTGGTTGGCAATGGCGATACCCGGCTTGAAAAAAGCGGGCAACATCTGCCCCCAGCCGGCCCAGGGCTCGTTACGTTGATCCGTTACGGTCGAGTCCCCCGCCACAAAGACGGTAGTCGCCTCCGGCGCCGGTTCAATCGTCATTGCCGACACCGCCGCCGGTCTACCCAGAAATTCGATGGTCAAATGCTCATCCCAGTGCGCGATTATTGGTGGGCCTTGTTCGCGCGAGTTCAATGCAACACGGCGATCATCTCCCAGTGTCGGGCTCCTTCGATTGACGGTGAAGGTCGCCCTCGCCTGCTCTCCCGCATTGGTCGAAACCGAACGCAACATCAAGCGGCGTGCCTCGGCTTTTACGGTCGTCTGCGCAGCGGAATCGGGCGAGCCTAGTAGGAGGGTTACCTCATAGTTCCCTTCGGGCACGTCGACCGCAAACATAAATGCCTCGTCAGACACACAGGAATCTCCTCGCAGCGCCTCGTCCGCTGGCTCTGTCACTGTACACTCGGGCGTCTTGGCGCTGGCAAAGCCGTAGCCCCGTTCGGGGGAGTAGCGCGTATCCGGGCCAATGCCGACGTAATCTTCAGCCACAGCGCCGGAGCCAAAATCGAATTTGTAAGAAGATGCGGCGGGTTTCGTTACCCGTGTTTCGGGAGGACCGTCATAGGAAGGTTGGAGCCCTCCGAAATCGATCACGATTTTATCCACTACGACACCCGCGTCCACCGCCACCAGGTGCAGCGTATGCCAGCCAGGCTCCAGTGCCTCCGGCAGCTCAAGCGTCGCTTCGGTGGCGTTGGACAGGACTCGCATTTTCCACTCTTCGCTATAGGTATCGAAGCCCTCGGTCACCGCGAGCGGCAGGGGTTCACCATCATCCACAGCCAGCGCTAGGCGCAGATCATTGCCGGGATCAATCGGATGCGTGGGCAGCAGTCGTACATGAACGGTCGCTTTGCCGCCGGTTGCAACGTGGAAACGGTAGCTCAGTCGGGGCGCACTGCCGGATTCGATATTCAGAGTGGAGGGCAACAGGGTGACGGCTGAACCGGTACGGCCCAGCCCTTCCACCGAACGCCAGCCACCGTCGGCCTGATCTTCGCGGCCGGTAAAGTGTCCGGCGTTGATGGACACTACGCCTTGCGATTCAACGAAATCGCCCGCTTGCGCACCCGACGGTACGTCATTGGCTTCAAACCGGTTGTCGTCCGACTCCGACAGGGACTCCCACACTGCATCCTTTTGCGAGCCCAGGGGTGGAATGGGCTCGGGTTGGAAGCGTGGCCAATCGTCCGGGGATACCCCACCGGCGGTGAGAATATGCCGCCACTTGCCATTGGCCATCGCGTCATTGTATCGCTGCGTCAGTGCCTCGATCCGCTGCGCGGCCTCTTCGGCTTTGGCAAAGGTCGTTTCCGCGATCTCCGCGCCCCGGACATTCTGGCGACGCGCCAACTCCATCAGAAAGTAGCGCTCGTTGGCCGCAGCCGCCGCCCGGACCGGATACTCCACCAGTTGGTAAAAGGCATCCCGGGCGGTGCCCGGCAGGTCGTTCGCGACCCGCGCCGTCTCCGCCACCAGATCCTGATAGGCTTTCAGGCGATGATAAATCTCAGCGTCGGTCAGCTCGGTGGGTTGGTAGGGCTCCAGGGACAAATGCCACTGCAGATGTTCCGGTTTGCGCGCAAAGGCCAGGTGCTGGTGGCGCTTCCAGATGCCGGCAATCGCATGAGCGTATTCGGGCCCGAAGTCCCGGGCAGCCATATCCTGCAGAAATTGCATGGGTGCCTCGGGGCTGGTCCGATCCGCGTTCCAGGCGAGGTCGAGAAAAAATTCCGCACTCAGTTCGTGCGCTTTGAGGTCGCCCACGTTGGTCACCCAGAAGGACTCGGCCCCCTGTTCGTAAGCGCGGGTCATCTCCGACCAGACCAACGATACCGATTGGGAATCGAACCAGAGCCAGGACAAGGGTGAGCCCAGATAAGACTGATGGTAATAGACGCCCAGACCGCCGGGCCGCTCCCGCTCCTCGGGGGTGGCGTAGCGGCGCACATAACCAAAGTTGTCGTCCGGCCAGACGATAATCACATCGTCCGGCACGTCCAGGCCTGCGTTGTAATCCTTGAGCACTTCTTTATAGGGCACAAAAATCTGTGCCGCCTTGGTGGGATCACCATCGCCAAGATGTTTGGCCAGAAGACCGCGCTGCGCGTCAAACAGCGTTTCCAACACGTCCAGACGTTCTTCCTGGGATTCCGGGCCCATAATGCCGCTGTCGTGAATGCCGCGCATGCCCAGGGTCCAGAGGCTTTCGCCCGAACGGCGCTCCTTCACCCGCTCTTCCCAGTAATTCATGACGGTGTCACGGTGCGTCAGGAAGTTGTAATGATCTTTGGGGTGATCCCACTCACCAACGTTGTTGCGCAACATGGGCTCGGCGTGACTCGAGCCGACCACAATCGCGTAGTCGTCGGCCAGTTCACTGTTCCCTTCCACTTGATGGAACGGCGTGGTGCAGGGGTGCATGCCGGGCCAGAGAGCGTTGGCCCGCAGGCGCAGCAGCAACTCGAACACCCGCTCATAGATTTTCGGGCCGAGAGTGCCGGTATCCGGATCAAAGGTCTTGCGGGCCCAGGCACCGAGGCCCCAACATTCATCATTGATGAATATTCCGCGATAGCGCACCGCCGGCTCATCGATCGGTTCGCGAGCGGCGCTCAGATACAGTTCGTCCAGAGGTTGAACCGGCACATCGGCCCACCAGTACCAGGGCGAAACGCCGATACGACGGGACAGCTCATACACGCCATAGGCCACACCGCGTGGGTCCGCCCCCTCTACGGCCAACACCTGGG
>NZ_DFTP01000089.1:28847-53592 GCF_002381585.1 Marinimicrobium sp. UBA4209 | reverse complement strand
ACGCTTCCCATCGATTCTCCAACGCCGGATGAATACCCACCCGGACATAGGGCGCACCGCCACCCGGCGGCCGGTGGCGAATGGCCGGGCGATGCCCAGTCACACGCTCAACATCGTCGGCGAAATCCTGAACCGCAATCCGGATCACTTCGGGCGCGTCACTGGCCACCACCAATGGCGCGGCATGATCATCCACCACCAGCGGAAACGCGGTGGATTGCAACGTTTCGGCCCCCTCCGGAGGAAGCGGCCGAATCTCGGCCGCCTGCACGATCAAAGGAAACAGTAGAGACAACAGTATGAGTCGCAGCCCCTTGGTCGTACCCGTTGAACGCGTAGTCATCTTTCGATCATCCATATTAATCCCGCTCCGGAACCTGCTCCGGCGCCTCCTCTCCGACCAATGCCATCACCTGAATCGCGGCAAGACCGAACTGGGACACCGCGTTGGTGGAGACCCCGCGCGCTTCGGTCACCGGGGATAGCACCTCGGGGGGCATGACCGTTTTGGTCGGATAGGGTAATCCGAACACCGGGATACCGGCCCGGCCGCTGAAGAATTCCTCCCAGGCACGTTCGGCCAGCGCCTCATCATTGAGCTTCCAGGCTGAGTAGGCGGTCATTCGCGAATGCGCCTGCCCCAGGTTCAGGTTTCGTTCATAAGGCTGGCCGATGATCTCGGCCTTCTCGTCCCGAGGGGCATTATAAAAGCGTCCATATTGAATAAACGCCTGCTCATACTCCGGCACATCGAGCAGTTGGATCAGTTCTGCGTTGATTTCGACACCGCCGAACACCATGGACAAATGGGAGACGGACACGCCCTCCCCGATCCGGTAAAACTGCCCGGTCTCCGGATCCAGTGCCGCACTGCCGACCAGCATTCCATGGTCAAAGTTGCCAACGCTGCGCATCGCGGTGACCAGTTTGTCTCGATAGGCCGGCTCACCGGTGCGCTCCCACTCGGTCAGCCAGGCGGCGGCCACCGAACTCCAGTCGGTCCCCAGGCCCATCATCATGGAATAGGGTTTTCCCGAAAAGTCGGGCGTCGGACGATTCAGTTTGCGCAGCGGAGGCACGTCCAGCAGGCGCCGTTCAGCCCCGAGCAGAGAACGCATCAGGTCACCGGTGCGCTCATCCGCCGTCAGGAAGTAATAGAAGCGACGGTTGGCGGGCGTACTGATGCGCAGTTGTTTGGCGCTGTCGCCCCAGTGCTTGACGTTGTGGCGGGAGCCGAGCCCCTCAAACCGTCCCAGATGGTACACGTCGACCTCTCCGGTGTGGCGGGTCATCGCCTCGGCCATCTGGAAGACGTCGGCACGGCCGGTGCGCAGAAAGGAATACCATAGCCAGATGTCGGGGGAGAGCTCGGAGTTGGCCCAGGCATAGCCACCCACGTCGTAACGCCAGGTATGCCGGTCGTGATCATAGGTATGCATCACATCGCCGTAGTCCCAGAAGCCGTACCAGTTATGTTCTTCCACCTGGGTCAGATAATGATCCAGATAAAAATCCACCTGATCTTCAATCGCGGCCTTGGCGGGGGTGGAGCGATCCGGCAGATCCCAGAGGGCGGCACCGAACACGCCGGCCGCTTCATAGTCCTGGGGACGGGCAACCATCTGCGGTGGCTGGGCAAGGGTTCGGGCCATCTCAACCGTGGTCTGGCGGTCCGGTGTGGCCGGTAAGGCCCAAAGGCGCAGCTCGCTGGTGCGGGCCACGCCGGTGGCATGGTCAAAGCCCGGCTCGTAATCCTCGTAGGTCACGTTCAGAGCATCGAGCTGCTTCTCGTGCGTATCCAGCCCCATACCATCGTGATAGAAGCGCATATCCATGGCCCGACCTTCGGGAGCCCACAACCATAGGGTAACTTCGGCCTCGTCGGAACGCGCGTTGCGAATATCGAGCTGAGACGAATGACTCTGCCAGAAATCCCGGATACCAAACGCCACGCCGCCCTTCGGGCTACCAATATAACCCAACCCGCTGGAGCGGGTGCCCTCGGCGGAATCCAGCCAGGACAGGCCGGGCTGGGTACGTTTGCGGATTTCAAACGCATCGGCGCTCAATTGAGAGAGGGTGTAATCACCAAAGGCGGGAATCATCTCGAGACGATCCGACACACTGGTCGCCCATTCACTCAAGGGCGGAGTTGCGCGCCCTTCAATCTGTGCCTCGCGAACCGCCTTGCCCGGGTCGCGACGCAAGCCGGTGATACCGCGAACCGCTTCACCGAAAAGGCCATCGCCTTCACCGGAAAAGCGCACGTGCCGATCATGCAGCGGGCCGTCCAGCGGCGCATCAAAGCGGACGCCCACACCCCGTATAAAATCGGTTTTCTGGTCACCGTCGTAAATCATGGTGTGCACCATGCGCACCGAGTCATCGCCGGCGTAGAAATAAAGGCGCACCACAAAGGGAATCCAGGCACGGCCGTTCTCTCCGACATGCTTACCTTCCAGTTTGACCACCGCGCGCACCGGTCCACTCTGCTCAAGGGTCACCTGGTCGAGCTGTCCGGTGAAGGACTCTACCGTTAACGGCTTCCCTACTTCAGGTTCGGCCTGATTCTGAGACAGAATGACAAGACGACCATCGTTCAATGTCTGCCGGTTATCGCGGGTAATGGACTGAATCAGACGATCACCGGATTTGGCAATCACCGCCTGAATCACGCCGGTGTCCACACGGATGGAACCGTTGTTCTCTACAATCCGTATGGACTGTTCGGACCTCACCGCGTCACCGGGCGTCAAGGTCAGTGCACCGACATTCAACTCAAGCGGGGCAATCGCATGTCCGGTCCATTTCACGGAGCCATCGGGCCAATAGGCCAGCGGCCAACTCTGTACGGGCAACGATGTTCCGGATTCGGATTCAAGAGTGAATTCGCTGGCGGCGTCCACCTCGCCCTGCGGCCAGGGCGTACCCCAGGTCGCACCTACCGGTTCCCGGTCCGTGCCGTCGTTCAACCACTGTACCTGCACCTCCGGCTCGGCCCGAACGGAACAGGCTGACGACAATAAGGCGGCGGCAAATAGGGAAATGAGTCTGGAGTGTTTCATGGTCTCGGGGATCCTGTTATTGGTGTTCTCTCACATTTTTTTAGTACATTCGCAAACAACGCTACTGATTGATTGCCACGGAAATATCGCTCAGGCTCGTTCCGGCCAACCTCACGTACAGTGCGCCCGCTTTATCATCGAAGTACCAACCGGCTTGTGACTGGCTTTCCTCGTACTCAACGGAGGAGGCAAAGACGCGAAGAGGAGTGGTCCCTTCCACAACAGACTCCGGGGGGCCGTCGCGGCGAACTTTCAGTGTGTAGGAACGTTCCGCCAAGTCGTAGTCGCCACGAGGAGCCTCAATACGGATCAGGGTTCGATTCGACTCAGCCTTTACGGTGACGTCGGTGATGGCGTAGTCACCGGACAGGTACGCCTTGGTTTTACCATCATCATCGTAGATCGGGTACGAGGACTCGCCTCCGGGAAATATTTCCAGGGTGAGGTTTTCCGCTGTTTCCTGGCCCAGGTTCATCACTCTCTGTTGAGGAAGAATGCCACCGGCCTTGACGAAGATGGGCAACTGGTCCAGCGGGGTGACAATGTTGTGATAGCGCTGGCCCTCATAGGGCTCACCACTCCAGTAGTCATACCAGGTACCTTCGGGTAGATAGACTACCCGCGTTTGCGCGCCCTTGGTGGTCACCGGGGCAATCAACAGATTGCGGCCAAACAGATACTGGTCATCAATATCGTGGGTATTTTCATCCTCCTGGTACTCCAGTACCAACGCCCGCATCATGGGCATACCGGTCCGGTGCATCTGATAGGCTTCGCTGTAGACATAGGGAATAAACCGGTAACGCATGCGATCGTACTGCCTGAAAATCCGCTCGGCCTCTTCTCCATAACGCCAAGGCTCCTTGTAACCGGGGTGATCCATTCCGAACAGATGCGCGATGGGGCTGAAAAGCCCAAACTGGGTCCAGCGGATATAGAGCTCGGGATCCGGGTCGTGCTCGAACCCGCCCATATTGTGCGACCAGTAGCCCACCCCCGACAGGCCCATATTGAGCCCGGCGCGAATGACCGGCTTGAAGTACTGCCACTCGCTCGGCCAGTCGCCCGCCCAGAGATAGGGGTAGCGTTGAATACCGGCGTAGCCTTCCCGCGTCAGGTTGAAACCGCGCATCTGATTGTGTTCACTGAATTTCTCAAACGGCGCCTTGGCGTAGGCCAATGGAAATAGGTTGTGCAGGCGCTCGGCTTCCGGCCCGGTCGGTCCGGTCTTGTCACTCTCATTTGCCTTGCGCCCAAAGGCGCTGCCTTCATCAGTCTTGAAGAACATGGCGCCCTGGGAGGCCACCTTCATGGCGCCGTTCTCCCACCACCAGTCCACCGCGTCCGGGTCAAAAAAGTTGACGAACTCGCCGGTATTATTGGGCTCGGGATAGACCATCCCCGCATCCCGTGCCTGATCCAACAGTTTGTACTGTCTGCCATTGTCATAGCGTGGCCGGACGTGAACGCCCACCATGCTGTAATCCATGTCGTAGAGCTGATCGAACATGGCCTCCGGGTCATCAAAGGTTTCACGCCATTCAAAGGTGGTGGCACCACTGCCGCCCTGCTCACCGAACATCCGCCAGGTGGAATCCAGATGAATGATATCCACCGGGATTTCCTTTTCACGGAATGTCCGCCCCAGATTGACCACGTAATCGGTAGAGGTATGCTTCTCGTAGCCCCAGGTGCCGCCACTGTAAGTCCCGACGTGCAGACCATGAGCGGGTTTGGGTAAGAGTGGTGACTTGCCGGTCACAGCGGTATATTGGTCCAGAAGCGAAGGAAAATCAGCGCCCGCCATGAAGTAGTAATCCAGCTCCCCGCCTTCCGCCTCAAATGAGTACACACCCGGTGTGGAGTGCCCCATATCCCAGTGGGAGGTATAGGGTGTATGGAGAAAAATACCGTAGCCGCGCGTGCTCATGAAAAACGGCACCGGGCTGTAGTTGGCCTCCAGAATATTGTAGGCCCCGATGATATGGGGGCGGCCCATGCCACGCCCGACGGTCAGCTCCAGCTGTTTGCCCCGCTGGTTGATAAAGTCCATACGCTGGCCAAAGCCAAACACCTGTTCATTATCCTGCAGCTTTTTATGGACCGAAACGCCTGCCGTTTGCTGAGTCATACCCCCTACCTCAATCCGCTCGGTAGACAGCAGGGTTCCATCAGAGGCATAGAACTCCAATCGCAAGGGCGATTTATACACACGGACGAGCAACTGCTTTGATTCCAGCTCGTAAAAATCAGTCTCCTCCGCGGTATTGATTAGGACCGGCGGCCAATCCCGCTCGGTGACCATAAGTCCGAGCGCCGCGTTCTCGTCAAACTCCCGATCCCAGCTGCTGCGCACACGCACCATGGAGGCGGTACAGAACTCGATCTGAACATCCGCATGCTCGGCGGAGATGAGCACTCTGTTGCCCTCCCTGACGGGCGACGATTGAACCGTGCCCGGGCCGAGCGCGTCCCGAGCTTTTGAGGATTCAGGCAACTCAGTAGCTTGTCTGTCAGTCGCTTGTGCAAAGGCGGCCAGACACAGGAGTGCCAGTAAGCAGTATTTCATGGGTTTCCTCGTCCGTTATCGCTGGTTATATCGAGGGATGGGCTTTGCCCGTTATTGCTGGGGCAATTCGTAAACGCGGAAGTTTTTGTAGCGAAACTGGGTCCATTTCATCTGCCGGAAGCCGATTTTTCCGCTTCCCAGGGCATCGCCCGTATCGACACCGTCGACCATCGGGGCATTGTCCGTATAGTCGATCACCTTTCGATCGTCGATATACAGTCGAATTCGCTCGCCCTCTTTCACCAGGGTGATTTCATGCTCTTGCATGGATTCGGTCGGAATTCCGACCTCGCCTTTCTGCAACAGACTGAAGGTATTGTTCTTGCGTAAGTTGGCATGACCCCGGCCCGGGTTATGGGCGGCGTTGGCATAGTAGGAGATGTGGTAGCTCTTGATCTCGCCTTCGGTGTACTGGGTAAAGGTGCCATCCCGTTCCGGCAAATCGGGCGAAAAGATGTCCTGGCCATCAACCCCGATTGCGGCAAAAAAAACGATCACCAGCCCCGCTTCGTCATCCAGATTCTGCGCATCCCAGCGAGCGATAAAGTTTTCCGGGAAATCCTCGGGACACCAGAATACGTGATGGCCCTGCTCGTCCGGGGAGTGCATTGCCATCCATCCGTCCTCGAAGGCGATTTCACCCGGGCCCTCCATCACCCAACCGGCTACCGATTCGGGATTGTCGAAGCTGGCCTGGTAGAGCAATTGACCCGGTTCGGGCAGAGAGTCCGCCGTAGAACTCGCTTTGCGCTCCGGCGATACCATGGAACAGCCTGCCATCAGACACACCAGCAGCAGGCTCACCCATAAAGACCATGATCTATTGCTCATAGAGGCCTCACTATTCCAGGTGGAAGACGTTCTTGAGTGGCGTAGACACCGGGCTGTTGTCGGCCTCGGCATCCATGATATCCGCCATGTAAGCCCACCACTTCTGCATGATCTCGGTCTGGGGTAACTCGTCCATACCATGATCATCCGTGCGCTTGAGTACCCCAAACAACTGTAGCGTCTGCGGGTGCAGAAAGATGGAGTAGTCCGAAACACCAGCGGCCTTTAGCTGGTCCACCAGCTCGGGCCAGATTTCGTCGTGACGTTTCTCATACTCCTGCTCGCAGCCCGGTTTAAGCTGCATGACGAAAGCTATTTTTTCCATTGTCCAGTGACTCCAGAATGGCACTCTGGGCTGCCTCCGACGGAAGCAGCCCGAGAGAAGGACGATCAGATGTAATAGTTCATGTATTCGACCAACAGCAAAATCGCCATGGACTGACCGTAGGGCATGGAGGTGAGCGGGATATCCCGGTAACCCTGAAGGTCGTCAAAGACCGGCGTGCCGAACGACACCTGCTGGAGCTCGCCGTCCGCACTGATATTATCCAGCACGGCTTTGACTGCCTTAAGGCCAACTTCTTCGTACTTTTTGTCGAGATAGCCTTTGCGAATGCCTTTCAGAATGCCGTAAGCAAACCCGGCGGCGGCCGAGGCCTCGAGGTAAGAATCGGGGTCATCCAACAGGGTGTGCCACAGGCCGTCTTTATGCTGGGTTTCCTCCAGCGCTTTGACCTGGGCTTCCAGGGTTTCCTCCAGGAACATGCGCAGACCGTCGGTCTTGGGAAAATCAAGCAGTTCAATAAACTCAGGAATCGAAATGGTCACCCAGCTGTTGCCACGTGCCCACAGGGCATCGGCAAAGTTGTGGTTGCCGTCAAAGGTCCAGCCGTGGAACCAGAGACCCGTTTTACGGTCCGCCAGATATTTGATGTGCAACATGAATTGCCGCTTGGCCTCTTCCACATAGTGAGGACGGTCCAACAATAATCCGATTTTGGCCAGCGGCATGACGCTCATCATCAGCGTATCGTCCCACAACTGCTGATAGTTCACCGAGTTGTAGACGATGTGCTGAAGACCATTTTCGGTGGTCCGGGGCATATCCCGCATGACCCACTCCGCCCAGACATCCAGGTACGGAAGATGGCTGCGCTCTCCGGTGCGCTCATGCATATAGGCCAGGGTCAGGAACGGGGACATGGTGTTCACGTTCTTGGTGGGCGTACCTTCCTTGAGCCGGTCACTGAACCAGTCTTCAATGATCTTCCTGGGCTTTTCGTCGCCGGTAATATCCCAGTATTTCATCAAGCCATAGAGGCCAATGCCGTGAGTCCACTCCCAGCCGGCCCAGCCTTTGGTATCAATCACCCGACCATCGTCGAGCTTGAGCAGAAACTCACCGGTTTCATCTTTGATGTTGACCAGATTATCGATCAACTTATCGATGGTGTTCCGGACCTGGGCGTATTCGATGTTATGTGCAACAGTTGGCATACTTCTTAAAACCTCTAGCGTATGAATCAATAAAAAACGTTTCCGGTATTATAGCTCGTCAGCGATCAGCGCCAGGTTCTGGATGGCCGCCAATCCCCATTGCGACGCGTCATTGGTCGATAACCAGGGCGCTTCCACCACCGGATTGAGCACCTGAGGAGGTTTCACCTCCAGAATCGCCTGAAAATCACCGGTCCACTGGCGAGCAAATTCCTGGGGTAGCTGAAACTCCTGCCAGGCGCGTTTCGCCAGCGTGGCGCCGCCTTCCTGAGCGGCCGCGTAGGCGGTCAAACGCGAATGCGGTGCCTCCAGATGCGTGCCAAAGGCACGCCCTACCGCCGCCACTTTCTGTTCATCACTGGCATTGTACAGGCGGCAGTAGCGCAACCACGCCGCTTTGTATTCGGGCACATCGAGCAGTTGAATCAGCTCAGCGTTGATTTCCACCAGCCCGAACACCGAGCTCAGATGCGAAACCTCAATGTCACCCTCTGGGGGCGCCAGGAGTTTTTTGGTGTCGGCATCAAAGCCATAGGTACCCGCAAAGAAGCCGTCGGGATGACGACCGATAGTGCGCATGGCGCTTACCAGTCGATCCCGATACTGGTCATCCCCGGTCCGTTCCCAGGCCGTGAGCCAGTTGGCCGCGACCGAACCCCAGTCGGTGCCCACTTGCAATCGATTCGGGCCGGGGACCGGCTCGCGGTTTGGAAGCTTTCGGGTGGGATCGACACGGCGCAAGGCTTCACCGGCATCAATCACTTCATCAAGCACATCCGCCGTCCGGTCATCCCCGGTAAGGAAATAGTGGAACCGTCGATAGGCGGCGGTACTGATCCGCAGTTGCTTGGCGCTACAGCCCCAGTGTTGAACGTTGTGTCGAGTGCCCAGCCCCCGGAATCGTCCGAGGTGATAGATGTCGACATCCCGGGTATGCCGGGTCATCGCTTCGGCCAACCGAAAGGTGTTGGGATCGCCGCTACGCAGGAAGGAGTACCAGAGCCACAGGTCCGGCGAGAGCTCGGAGTTGTCCCAGGCGTACCCGCCAATGTCGTAGCGCCAGACATGGCGGTCCACATCGTAGGTGTGCATCACATCGCCGTAATCCCAGAAACCGTACCAGTGGTGCTGATCCACCTGTCGGCAGTAATGCTCGACCTGCCAGGCCAACCGATCTTCGATCTGTTTTTTGCGGGTCGAGGAACGATCCGGCAGGCTCCAGAGAGCACCAAAGACACCGGATTTCAAATAGTCCTCGGGGGCGGCAACCACCTGCGCGGCCTTGCTGATTTCCTTTGCCCAGTTCACCGTCTCCGTGCGCGAGGGCGTCGCGGAGAGCACACACAGAACAAAGTCCGTGGTCCGCGCTACGCCGTAGGCGGTATCAAAGCCGGGTTCATAATCCTCGTAAGTGATTTTCAGCGCATCCAACTGCTGCTCGTAGGTCTCCTGCCCCATGCCATCGTGATAGAAGCGCACGTCCATCGGTGGCGCCTCGGGCGACCAGAACCAGAGCGTGGCTTCCGATACGTCGCGCCCGGCGTTGCGAATATCCACCTGAACCGGGTGCAGTTGCCAGAAGTCCCGCATCCCGAACAGTACGCCCCCGGAGGCCCCACCCACATAGGCCACACCGCTGGCGCGGCGGCCCTGATCGGCGTTAATCCAGGCGTGGCCGCTCTGGGTGCGCTTTTTGATGGTGAAGCCGTTGGCATTCAGTTGCGACAGCGTAAAATCATTCCACACCGGCACATAGTGCAGCAGGCCGGTTACCCTCGGGTTCCATTCGCTCAAGGGCGGCGTTTTGCGACCGGCAAGCTGTGCCTCCCGCACGGCTTTGCCCGGGTCCTGACGAAGCCCGGTAATGCCTTTGGGTGACTCGGCCCAGAGGCCGTCATTCTCACCCACAAAGCGCACATGGCGATCATACAGTTCGTCGCGCTGGAGCACGTCAAAGCGTAAACCCAGACCGCGAATAAAATCTTTCTGGTCATCCAGGTCATAGATGAAGGTATGACTGATTCGAAGGGACTCGGCGCCGCTGTAAAAGTAGAGTCGGACCGTGAAGGGCAACCACTCTTTTCCGGACTCCGCCTTGTGCTTGCCCTCGATTTTGACAACGGCACGCACCGGGCCTTCCTGCTCGATGGTGACCCGATCCGTTCGGGATTGGAAGGTCTCCACCCGGGAGACGGGCTCACTCGGGTCTACCTGATCCTGAACGAGGCCCACCAGACGAGCGTTCCGGGCGACCAGCGTATCACCGCGAGTCATTGAGCGAATCAGGTAATCCCCCGAGGTGGGTACCGATACCTTGACCCGACCGGTGTCGATCTCAATGGTGCCCGCTCCGGATGTCACGCGAACGGGCCGTTCCGGCGCGGCGTTACGACCTTTGGTGACCTGGAACTGCTTTCCGAGCGTGACGCCCGCCGGCACGGCGTGGGCCGTCCACTTGATACTGCCATCCGGCCAGTAAGCGGTAGGCCAACTCTGCAGGGGCACCCGGCGCCCATCTTTCGTGTTCAGACAGAGTGAGTCGTCGACGGAGAGTTCACCCTCGGCCCAGGGCTGACCCCAGGTGGTACCGGCCTTGGCCGCCGGTTCGTCTCCTTCAAGCCAACTTAAATGACCCGCCTGGTGCGTCGGCACCAGGGAGGAACCGGAGGTGGCACAACCGCTGGACAGGGCTTGCAAAGTCAGGGGGAGAGAGGCGGCCACACCACCTCTCTTAAGAAACTCTCGTCGATTCATTGCAGGAGCACTCTAACGTTGATCTGCGTTCGTCTTATCGTTGTCAGGCCGCACAGGCCCCACCCTCTCATCCACGAAACGTTATCACAACCGACGATTATTGACAATATTTGATTTATAATGACTTTTTGTGATTCCTGGGCTACCCTTTTGCCCCCAATGATGATGCCAGACTCAGGGTTTAACCATGTCCTACCGCAACAATCATTACACCCACATTCATGACACCTGGGACGACGCGCTTGCCAACCGGCTCTCGCCGCTGGAGGCACTGGTGTATCGCTCAAACCGGCTTGGCGAGGATCACCGGATCACCCCGACCGGCGGCGGCAGCACCTCGCTGAAGGTTATTGAAAAAGACCCGGTCAGCGGTCAGCCCGTGGAGGTCATATGGATCAAAAGCGCCGGGACGGACCTGAAAACCTCCCGCAGAAGTCAGTTCTCTCCTCTGTACCAAGAGAGGCTGATGGCCTTGAGGCACCACTATCAACGGTTACGCCGCGCAAACACTCGGCCCACGACCAGCGAGCCCTTCAAGGCCGCCACATTCAACCGGGCCGCGCCGGCCCCTTCCGTGGACACGCCGCTACACGCATTGATGCCCTACGCCCACGTCAACCACATTCATCCCTGTGCGGCGATTGCCGTGGGGGCCTGTAAAAACTCCAGGGCGCTGACGCAACGCATCTGGGGTCACACTATGCTCTGGGTACCCCAGGCACGCCCGGGCTTCGAGCAGGGCATCCCTTTGCAAGCGGCCTGGAATCGTAACCCCGACGCGAAAGGTGCCCTATTGGCGGGTAACGGCATCGCCACCTGGTCCGATGACAACAGACTCTGCTACCGACAGACGCTGGACATCATTGAGGCGGCATCCCGCTATATCGCCGCACGGGACAAGGGCGATAAAACCTTCGGGGGTCCGCGCCATAGTGACCTGAGGGCACCGACGCGACAGAATGTCCTGAAGCGAATTCTGCCGTTTATGATCGATCTGGTATCCGATGGAAACCCGGTGGTCGGGACCGTCGAGTCGGGGGCTGACGTGATGCGTTTCGTCAACTCGGTCGATGCTCCCCGCCTGGCAGCCAAAGGCGTCGCCTGCCTGCATCACCTCAGACACACCAAACTGAAACCGCTGTACATTCCCTGGAACCCTGAAGGCGATACCCTGGAGACACTTAAGCAGAAGCTCGAACAGGGCGTTGCGCGCTACCGGGACACGCGTCGCGGCCGCGCCGGTTCCAGCACCCAAGGCGAAGTGCCCGCGGTCTGCCTGATACCCGGTGTTGGATTGATTGCCTTGGGTCAAAGCAAAAAGGGCTCTCGCCTGACGGCGGAAGCCTATCAAAATGCCATTGAGGTCATGCGCTGTGCCGAGGCTATCGACACCTATGTGGGCTTATCAACGCAGGAAGCCCAACTGCTGGACAGCCTCTGAAGCGACACGGCTCATCGATCCGCTTGAGCACGAAACTAATGCAACACAAAAAAGGGCCAGACTGACGTCTGGCCCTTTTTTGTGTTAACGAACTGGGGCGAAAACGCCCCAGAGCTCCGCGATTACGGTGTACAAGCAATCGCTTGCGGAGCGTTTTCCGTGGTCAGCGCATTGATGTACAGGTAGTCGACATTGCCCAGACCGCCGCCAGAGCCGGCGTACAGGGTAATATCGGTCTCGCCTGACTCAAGCTCAAGATCAACACTGGACTCCATCCAGGTATCCCAGGCCGAGGTGGACTCCATATCGATCTGGGCCACGCCGATCTGGCTGTTGATATCCACACGGGCGAAGCGGTTATCCCCCGCACCGTTGGCGTAACGAACCAGCAGACGGTAGGTGCCCGCATCCCGAATGTTGACCTTGTAGGTGATGTACTCACCTTCGGCATTATCGGTATTGGAGAAACCATCGCCCTCAAAGCCGGCCCAGTTGCTCTCGATCAACCCATTGGACATCTCGCAGTAACCATCTTCGTTCTCATTGATGGTCAGGCTGGTGGTACTCGGGTTTTCCTCATAGACCAGCTCCGTGGAGGGCTCGCCGACAATGACATCGCCATTGGCCATGGTGACCCGCATGAAGTACCAGTAGGACTGCAGTTCCACCAGACCCTCGTACTCGGCGTACACACCGCGCAGCTCCAGACCTTCGGACACCACCACGGTGGCACCTTCCGCGGACGCTTCGGTATTGCGCAGGATTTCGATCTGGCTGATTTCGCCCTGGAAGTTTTCCAGGTTCCAATCGATGCGGATACCACCGTCTTCCAGACGCGTGAGGATATTGGTTTCCGGCTCGGGCAGCTCGAACAAAACTTCACCTTCCGGATCGGTATTGATGACGGTGCCATCCTGCAGAGTTACCTCGAAGGAATACCAGTAGGTTTCATTCTGGGTAAACCCATTTTCACCGCCGGTATCGCGCAGGCGACCGTCAAGCGCTCTCACGTCTTCACGCACCAGAGTCATTCCAGTCAGCGAGGCACTGGTGTTGCGGTACAGGTCAACATTGACAATATTCTGGCCAAAGTTCCACAGTTTCCAAGTCAGATTGATGGTGCCCAGCGCCGGGTCAAGCTCGGCTGACAGGTTGGTGACATTGCTCTCCAGACCAAAACCGAAGGGACCAACGATCTCCGCACTGGCGACCTGCTTGAACATATACCAGTACCCCTGGCCTTCGATAAAGCCACCCTCGGGCCCAGCATCTTCAAAGCAGCCCTCGTAGATCACCGCTGGATCGCTGATCGGGTAGATCCGCGAGCGGCCACTGGCCTGGTTCTGATCGTTGCGGTATAGCTCATTATAAGTCGCACCGGGCGCAACGTTCTCAAGGTCCCAACATACTGTCATGACACCGTCGGCATAGGTAGCGCTCAGGTTGGAGGCTTCTACCACCAGGTTTTCCCCGAAGGCTGGAGCCGCGTCAATGATATTACCCTCTACCGTGGTCAGCTCGACCCAGTAGTAGTACTTACCACCCTCTTCTGTATCGCCATCGGTCCAGGTTTTTGCGTCCGGATTAACCTCTGCGTATGCCATAGAAGGTTTTTCGGGCACATTCTCGACATCATCGGTCTGAGCGCGATAAATATAAATATCGCTCAACTCGAGGTCGGTCACCCAAGTGAGGTCGACGTAGTTGTTGGAACTGGCCGCCTCGACACGGGGAATCTGCGTGGATGTCAGTCGTGTCTGATAGGGACCATCAATACCGGCGATTGCATTGCCATCCAGATCGGTGGCTTCAACCCAGTAGTAGTAGGTCACATCCGGGCTTGCTGAATCGTCAACGAACGATGTCTCACCACCTTCGGCCACACCCACACTGGTCGCGGAATCGCGCGCATCGGATTCACTCCGGAACACTTCAAAGGAGTCGAGCTCCGCGTCACCGGGAATCACCTTGACCAGAACATTGTCATTATTGCCCTGGACGACAGCGGCACTGACAGGCTCGGCCGGGACCGCCTGGGTTTTGAACTGCGGAAGTTCCTTCACGATATGATCGTACAGCTTCATATCCGAACCCATATAGAAGCTGGGGTGCGGAGGCTGATTGTAACCAACGTTCTGCCACGCAATGGCAGTACGATACTGACGATCATGCATCAGGGTGGGCAAGCGGACATCGGTGGGAATATTGCTGGAGTAAACCATCAACCGGGTGCTGGCCTCATTCGCCAACACCACCTCTTCACGCCAGTCGCCCAACAGGTCGGCGGACAGAGCAGGGGTCGCCTTGGTACCATTGTTGGACACCGCCAGACCATTGGCGAAAGTACCCGCATTCAGCAAGGGCTCTTCCACCAGCATGGATTCAGGGTTCCATTTGGTGATTTCGGTACCATCCAGCATTTCGCGGTTGAGATCGCCGTCCCACCAGACCATAAAGTTCATGGCCGGCTTGTTCTCTGAAATGACGGAACCATCGGAGGCCATCAGACCACCGCGAGAACCCCAACTTTCCAGGCCGGGATAGTTCGGATCGATATCCCCGGTTACGCCGCGACCCACGTCATCACCTTCGCCATTACTGGGCTGAGAGATCAGAATCTCGCCCGTTGCGGCATCGTGAACTTCCACACCAAAATTGCCGTCTTCGGTGATGTAGGCGCTGGAACTTTCGTGAACCATGAAGATTTCCAGACCGGGGTTGTCCGGAATAATGTCCGTGACGTGCACAGCGTCGCCATGTCCGAGCCCGGTGCTGTATAGCGGAGTACCATTGTCATCCAGGGTCGCCGCCCCGAAGATGATCTCATCTTTACCGTCACTGTCGACATCGGCCACACTCAGACTGTGCGCGCCCTGCCCCGCCAGACTTGGACCAGACTCATCCTCAGCCGAGTCATAGACCCAGTTTTGAGTCAGGGTGCTTCCATCGAAGTTGAACGTCGCCACTACAGCACGGGTGTAGTAGCCTCGGGACATTACCAGACTGGGCGTCTGGCCATCCAGATACGCAACGCCCGCCAGGAAACGGTCAACCCGGTTGCCGTAGTCGTCACCCCAGATTGCGTTGATATCCTCACCGCGAGGTGGAATATAATCAACGGTACTGATGGCTTCACCGGAAATGCCATCGAACATGGTCAGGTACTCGGGACCATCCAGAATATAACCGCCATCGTTGCGATAAACAGCTTCGGCGTCGCCAATCACGGTACCGCGACCGTCGACAGTGCCATCGGCGGTCTTCATCGCCACTTCGGCGCGGCCGTCCTGATTAAAGTCGTAGGCAATAAACTGGGTATAGTGAGCGCCGGCACGAATATTCGGCCCCAGGTTGATGCGCCAGAGGAAATCGCCTTCCATCGTATAGGCATCAATGAGCACATCACCGGTTTTGCCGGACTGCGCATTGTCTTTGGCGTTGTCGGGGTTCCACTTGACGATCAGTTCATACTGGCCGTCACCGGTCAAATCAGCGGCAGAGGCATCGTTGGCTGAGTAGCTGTACTCTTCTCCATCGACAAAGCCATTGGCCGGTTTGTTCAGGGGGATACTCAGATAAGGCGTCTCTGGTGCGGCAACGACCGCCGAGACATCTTTCTGCTCATCGTCAACCAGAGCTTCGATCTGATAGGTATCGCCCGGCATCCCGTTGGGGTCTTCCAAGAAAGTGGGCTCTCCGGGGCGAACCGTCCGGAAGAACTCGTCGTTTTTGTAGACGGCAAAGATGATTCGCTGCTCGTCCAGGCCGGACCAGCGCCAACTGAGGACATTGCCTTCTTCCTCGCCAGGCATTACTACCAACCCGCGATCAAGGTATTCGACATTGGAGCTGCCGCTGGTGTCGCGCTCAGCGTCGGTCAATGGTGGAGCGTTGAAGGGCTCTGCCGGTGTGTACTCGTCATCACAGGCCACCAGCATCGTGGATAACAACACAGGTACCAGCGGTACCGCCAGTGCCCGTATTTTGCCTTTGGAGTAACTTCCGTCTTTTCTCATTATGCAATCTCCGAAAGTGATCTTACGAAAGAGATGTAGAATTAGCGGTTAAAACTACATGGCGATGAAACTGAATTCTTATTTAGGGTGAAAAGACCAACGGAATTAGTCATTTATCATTATGTAACTGCTAACAAAAAACCATCAATGATCATATTACATCAGCTTCAATCACGATTCTAGTGCTTTTCGTCGTTGTTTTCCAATAGTTTTCAAACTTCTAAAAGCCACACCTCCCTCTCTCCGCCAAGGCAGGGTTGCGAAGAAAACGAGGCCATCCTGCCTACGCCACATAAGGTTCTATTGACCATATACCTTCCGGGAACGGTGTCATGCAGGCCCACGCTATGGGGCGGCACCCCGGGGAACCACTGAGCGCACTGCCGGATATCGCACTGACGGCCAATTACTCCAGCGCCACCAGGCACAGCCATCCAGGCACTTCTATATATGCACCTAAAACCGGAATATTATTCTTAAACGGAATAATAAAGTCAGTTTTAAAATCTATTTGAGATTGAAATGACTGCTAGTGACTGCAACGCAGGGTTATTGTGGTTACATTTTGTTGAATTTGATTTTTTTTGGTTATACTATGGGGACTGTTAGCAAAGTAACCATTACATAAAATTTCCACTTACTAACATTTAAGGCGGGATTTAATAATGAATAACTACAATCAGTCTGAAAAGCTTGATTGCACCAAGACAACACCACTCTTTAAAAAGAATTCACTAGCCAGTCGTATTGCTTCCATTGTTCTGGCCGGGGCCGCATGCAGCACCTTTATGGTGACCAACGCCTACGCGCAAGAGCAACAGGACGACGAACAGCAAAGCCAATCTCAGAACGACAACGCGTCGTCCGAAGATACCGTGCTTGAAGAGGTATTGGTCACCGGCATCCGTCAGAGCTACACAAGTGCTCTGGATCGGAAGCGCGAAGCCGGCACCATGATGGACTCCCTGGTGGCCGAAGACATCAGTGAATTCCCCGACAAGAACATCGGTGAAGCACTGCAGCGAATTTCCGGCATTCAGCTCAACCGCGATATGGGTGAAGGTACCTCCGTCAGTGTTCGTGGCGTTGAGTCAGGCCTGGTGCGAGTTGAGCTGAACGGTGTGACCGCCATGGGTATGGGCGGCAGCCGCAGTGTAGACTTCCGGGACATGGCCTCAGAGCTGGTCAAGTCAATTGACGTCTATAAGGGCTCTGAGGCACGACTCACCGAAGGTGGCGTGGGCGGTACCATTCAGATCAACACGCGCAAACCCAACGAATTTGAAGAAAATTTCCTATCAATCAATGGCGAAGCCCAGTATAACTCCATGATTGATGAGGTTATGCCCAAGTACAACCTGACCGGCGTCTACAAAGCATCCGATCGTCTGGGCTTCCTGGTGAATATTACTGGCTCTGATGTGCACACCATGCTGCACGGCCTGCGTAACACCAACTGGCAGAAATACCACGATGTTGACGGGGTCGCCAGCAAAACCTCAGTCGACCAGCTTTATGCAGACTACTCCACCCAACAGGAGTGTATGGATGCGGGGCTCGATTCAGCCAGCGAAACAGCTTGCCTGGAGCAGTGGCACGAATACAGCCCAAGCACCCCGCGTTATAGTATCTGGGGTCGCGAGGAAAACCGATTGTCAGCCAACGTCGAAATGCAGTACGCGGTAACCGACAACCTGTCTTTCGACTTATCCTATACCGACGGTGAGCGTGAAAAACTGGCGACCGACCGAAACTTCCAGGTAGAAGTCGGTTCGGCCTTTGATATCGACAGCGCAGTGGTCGATGCCAACAAGAACGTTACCCAATTCGTAACCAATGGTATGAACGCGGCCGGCACACCTATTGGTGCCACCATCCGAAACCGGACCCTGAACTTTGACTGGACCCAGGAGCGCAAGGTGATGCGTGCCGGGTTCGACTATATCAACGACAACCTGGCGATCGATGGCTATATCGCTCGGTCCACCACCTTTGAAGACATCGATTCCCGGGATACCCAGACCGCCCAGAACAACGTGGGGGGAATTGTCGTTACTCAGGTCAATGACCTTCCGGAAATCGACTTTACCGACGCCTACATCATCAATCAGGACGACGTTGAAGATACCTTCAATACTTTCAACTACAATGACGGCACTCAGTACACCTCTCTGGACCGCTTCAAGTACGCGCCTTCCCAGAGCGAAGCATCTGAGAATATTGCCAAATTTGATGTGACCTACAGTCCCGAGCAGAGCTTTTTCACCGCCTACCGTACCGGTTTTATCGCCACCGACCAGGACTTCGCCAACAACGCCTGGGGCTACAACCTGATGCAGACCGTAGGCAACCCCTATACCGTCGATGGTGAAACCCGCATCTGGACCCAGGACGATCACGAGGCGGTGCTGCTTGGAAACCGTTTTGCGACGGACAAGTTCTTCCGGGATTACAACCCTGGCGTGGATATCATCGAGAGTTACATGGCCGTTGATACCGAGCCTTACCTGGCGGCCCTGCTTGAACGCAGCGGCTTCAGTTCCGCCGAAGCGGCGCGCGGTAACCTGCAACCCATCGACAGCCGTTACGACATCAATGTCCAGACCCAGTCCGCCTACGTACAGGCCGATTTCGAGACCGATGTCGGCAGCATGGTACTGCGTGGTAACTTTGGTGTTCGGGTCGCCCGCACTCAGACCGAATCGGAAGGCTTCACTCGCATCCGGGTGCTCGTAGAGCAGACCGACGAAGATGGCAACCCGATTTACGGCCCCAACGGCGAAGACCTGGCCGGTGTCGAAGATCCGGATGATCCGCGCGCTTTCGAAGGTCGCCAGACCGTCGAGGAAGACTTCGTGGATGTCCTGCCCAGCCTGAACCTGACCCTGGAAATGATCGAAGGGCTGGAAGCCTATCTGGGCGTGGCGAAAGTAATGGCTCGTCCGCAGATCAACGACCTGAACATCAACGCCGATTGTACTCTGCGCGATTATCCGCTCGCACGTGATCAGATGATCCCGAACACCTGTACCGCAGGTAACCCGGACCTGGATCCCTACCGCGCGACTCAGGGTGAGGTGGCTTTGACCTGGTATCCGAATGAAAGCTCCATTCTGTCCGGTGCCTATTTCGTTAAGGACATCACCAGCTACATCTTCGGTGCAGAAACTCAGCAGGACGTGGACTTCTTCAACGACGGCACCCTATGGGATGTTCGCCAGCAGGTGAACAAAGAGGGTATCACTACCAAGGGCTTTGAATTTCAGGCCTCTACTTTCTTTGACTTCCTGCCCGAGCCTTTCAACAACACCGGTGCGAAAGCCAACTACACCTATATCACCGCCGATAACGTAGATGATTTCAACCCGCTGACCGGCGAGCAGATGCCGTTGCGTGGCCAGTCAGAGAACTCCTACAACCTCGAAGCCTTCTACGAGGACGACACCTGGAGCCTCAAGCTGGCCTACAACTACCGCGATGAATACTATTCGCGCGTGTTTGACGGCCTGCCGGTATTCGTGGATGCCAGCGGTTACATCGACGGTAAGATCACCTATACCTATGATGAAAACCTGAAGTTCTACGTCGATGCGCGGAACCTGGGTAAAGAAGTGAAGCTGGAAACCTCCGGTGTCGGACGGACCAATGACCTCCAGTGGTCTGGCCGCATGTTCTCCGCTGGTTTCACCTACCGGATGTAAGTGCTCTCCTTAAGCAACACCCCCTTTAAGGCACCCTTTGGGTGCCTTTTTTTGTGCTCGACTGAGAGGGGAAACGTCAGACAAAAAAAGCTGCTGATTGGAGAATCAGCAGCAAGCCGAGGAGGAGATCAGAAGTCGTGATTGCTCGGTGGTAGTCGGCGCTGGTAAACCAGGAGACAGGAGAACACCGGACCTGAGAAAAGCTATTGAGCGGACTCGAGGGGCCGGGTGAGAGAATGCTCTCTGTGCGACACCGGGTGTACTATCAACGGAGCAACCTGAATCCCAACTTCCACACCATGGTAGGTTTTTTCAGCCAACTCGTCAATCATTTTAAATCAATAACAATCGTTATAAATCATTTAAGGTCGTTATCTGTCTCGTTTCGCCGGGCAGGACTTCCGCGAGTCAGTTCTTAGCGAGGGCGCCACTCCAACACATGAATGGCGGTTGCTTCCTGCTGTTTTCCAACGGTGTCATCGCCATCAACCTGCGCCACACGCTGTAACAACATATGAGCTTGTTGATTGCCAGACCATTGCGCCGGATCGATGGAGGGCTCCCAAGCGCCAACCGAACTCTCAGTCAGGTACCGGTAACGCCATTCAGCCCCGGAGAGATTCGTTAACGAAGCGCCTAAAACGCGTCCACCGTGATGGTCACTGCGATACACAAGGTGAATTCGCTCCGCGTTCTCCTCCACCAGCAACGCCGCCCGGGAGATCGGAGGCTTCTTGGTACCGCCTCCCGCCAGAGTGAACGGCTGCGCCGCCTTGGGTCCGGCAATAAAATTCCAGCCCTCTGACGAGGGGTACACAATGTTGAACCCCGGATTATCACCCGGGTTTTCAGACCAGTAGGAGGTCACAAAAGGAACGCCGTTTGCCGAAACCGCAACGGCGGGAGGGTTCATCAGGTTGCTGTTCTGCTCGATGACGTGGGCAACCTCTGCGCTACGTTGGGTGATCGGGAGCCTGTACGGCGTACCGTCGCGACGTCGCCAGGTATCCCCGCCATCCACTGATTCTGCATACAGCAGATCGTGATTGGTGGCGACGTCGGGCGACTCTCGCCACACCCATGCCAGATGCAGCGTATCGTCGGGGCCAACCACCATGTCCCAGTAAGCGCTTCGCTCCCCGTCTCCGTCGATGAGGTTATCCTGTCTTCGGGTCCAGCGTTGGCGCTGTGCATCGTAGTGGTTCAGAACCACCTTCCCCCTACCCGACGCACCATCCCGGTAAACAAACAACAGGTTGCCGTTGCTGAGCCGGAAGAATTGCGGATAGGTGACTTTATCCTCCTCAGAGCCGACCATCTCCATAGGGTCCGTCATCTCTAGACTGCCGGGGGCTTCAGCGACGCTATAGCTCAACGGCGAATCGTGATGCCCCCACGCGAGATGCAGATAACCCCCTCCGTCCACGATCAGACTGATGGAGTTGTGCGCATCCCGCGTATTGGCAAAAAACGGGGTCTCCCTCCTTTGCCAGTGCGACGAGCCCAATGGGCGCTTGGCCAGGATCACCCGGCCTTCGGGGTCGTAGTACCCGGCGTACTGGTGCCCGCCGTGAGTAAAGAGCATCTGGCGGGTTCCGGCCACCACATTGACCGAACTTCCCGAGAACGCCTCAGGCCCCAGCGGAATCTGATCGACCCCTGCGGCCTGAGACCTCGGCCAGTCGCCCTTGAGCGAATGCATACTACAGGCACCCAGTGCGAACGCGACCAGCATCGCGGCACCGACCACTCTATGCCCCCCAGGGATGGTCCTCATTCGTGATCACTTCCAATATAGAAGCTGGGATGGGGAGGCTGATTATAGGACGTGTTCTGCCAGGCAATGGCGAGCCGGTATTGCAGGTCATGCATCAGCGTGGTGAATCCGTGCTCGCTGGGAATAGGAGTGGAGTAGATCCGGAGAAACCGATTATCCTCCGAGCGCAATATAATCTCCTCGCGCCAATCACCAAAAATATCACCCGATAGCGCCGGAGTGGCTTTGGTTCCGTTATTGGAGGTCATACCACTGGCCTCCATCAGAGTATCGACCTGCTCGGTTTCCCAATTCCACTTGTAGACGGTATTGTGATTGAGCAGCTCTCGCTGCAGGTCACCATCCCACCAGACGGCAAAATTGACCGGACCAGGACGCTGGGCGCCGGTGGATTTTCCGTTGATATCGAACAACTCCGGCGCATTCAGTGCCCAGACCTCAGCGCCGGGGAAGCGCGGATCAATATTGGCGGCCAGCCCCCGGCCATTGTCTTTCCGGGCGCTTTTCGTCCAGAGGACCCGGCCGCTCTGCGCATCAATCAGTGCGGAGCCAATGCCACCGTTTCCGCGAATGTCCTCATAAACACCAAACACTTCAAGGCCTGGGTTTTCCGGGTCCAGATCCGATACGTGCAGAGCATCGCCATGACCGAACCCAGTGCTCCATTTCGGGGAACCATCGTGATCGACGGCCATGGCACCGTAAATGATTTCATCTTTTCGGTCGCCATCGATATCCGCTACGGACAGCTGATGATTGCCTTGCCCGGCGTACTCGTCAGGTATCTCCTCTGACAGGGTATCAAAGGTCCACCGGGTAGAAATTTCGCCATCCCGGAAATCGTAAGCGGCAATAACGGTGCGCTCGTAGTAGCCACGGGCCATAACGATACTGGGCATCTCGCCGTCCAGAAAGGCAACACCGGCAAGATAGCGCTCAGACCGGTTGCCATAGCCATCCCCCCACAGCGACTTCATCTCATCCATCGTCGGGTTATCGTTGCCCGGAGCACGCTGGGGTATATAGGGCTTGGTATCCAGAACCCGACCGGTTTCGCCATCGAACACGGAGAAGTACTCCGGGCCTTTGAGAATTCGTCCTTTGAGTTCACCCAGATAGCGCCCGTCTTCGGTAACCTTTGATCCCGTGCGGTCTCTCACCTCAGGATTCCCGCTGTGAGAGACCCAATCGGCGTCCGCCGACCCGATCACATTGCCTTCTCCATCCACGGTTCCATCAGCGGTTTTCATGGCGATCTCCGCGCGGCCATCGCCATCAAAGTCATACACCATGAACTGGGTGTAGTGGGCACCGGAGCGGATATTCCGGCCCAGATCGATCCGCCAGAGCCGTTCACCGTCCAGAGTATAGGCATCGATCAGGGCGTTACCCGTATAGCCACCCTGGGAGTTATCTTTTGCGTTTGAAGGATCCCACTTGAGAATGATTTCATACTGGCCATCGCCATCCAGGTCGCCAACGCTGGCATCGTTGGCGGTGTAGTGATAGCGATCACCATCGGGCGTCACACCGTCTTCCGGCACATCCAACGGAATTTCAAGATAAGGGGCGCTCCAGGTGGTTGCCACATCAACGATCTGGCCATCGGTTTTCAGTTGATACTCGTCACCGGCTTTTCCTTCCGGGTCCATAAAGTTGGAACGCCCGTTAATGGGCTGCTCCGAAATCAATTCGCCGTTCCGATACACTGAAAATGACAGACCGTCAGGGTCCTGATACAACTGTCGCCAGGAAACAAGCACACCCTTATCAGAAGGTATCGCCACCAATCCGCGATTCAGGTGCTCCAGGAACCGGCCGTCCTGGCTTCCGGATTTTACGTCGGCCAGTTTTATTACCTTCTGATCCGCTCCCTTCGCCACCGATGGATCGCTGTCATTCAATGCGGTACCACAACCGGGCAGTGTGACGAGCAACAGCAGTCCCAGCGGGGCCCGGCGGAATGAGCGCTTGGTGTTATGCAACGTTATTTTCATGATTGAACCTGCATTTGGTCGATAAGGTTGATTGGCTATAGAAACGATGCGACTTTTCTCAGAGCGATGCAGCCGAAGACTCCACTGCCAACGCCTGACAATAGTTCCGCCATTGCGCCCTGTAGTGATCCAGACCGTCGATCGACAATGGCTCACAAAGGGTTCCGCCTTCGGGACTTTGCGGGTCGGAAAGCGCCAGAGACGCCGCGCCCTTGACGGTTCCCGTCGAGTCATTGGACAGATACACCGGATTATCACCGCGCAGCGTTGCAAGCATTCGGCACAGCAGGCTGTTCTTCAGGAAGGCCCCCTCAACAAACACCGCGCCCCGAGCCTTGAGAAGATCGAGCTCAAGGTCCAGCATCAATGCACTGTAAACCGACGCCAGAGCGGCCCCGTTTATGCGATCGATACTCCCCACAATTCGCCCCGGCGTTCCGGAAAACGGGCCCGAGGTATCACAGAACTGAGGCAGCGCGTAGACGGCGTCCGCCAGGACGGTGTCGATATCCTCAACACTGAAAGGCTCCTCCGGATAGGATCCCAGGCGGTAACAGATGGCTTCGTACTCCCGCCCGCCCATAAAGCGGGCACAGGGCACCGGAGTCCCCCGGCAATCGACATTCATCAGCATGTCCCGGGATTCGTCGAGTTCGGCGTTACCTCCGCTGTTGGTCATGGTGATCGCCCAGGTTCCGGTAGAAATCACAGAGAAAGGCTGGCCATCATTCTGGAGCAGATACCGCAAGTAACTGGCGTTGCTGTCATGGATGCCCACCGCAACCTGACAGGAAGCGGGCAAACCGGTTCGGGCGATGAAATCGGAACACACCGGGCCCACCAGACTGTCGGCGGTTTTCAGCTCGGGAAACAGTGCTCGCCACCCCATCCGATCAACCAGCGATGAGTAATCGTTTCGCTCCGGAGCCCAAAGGTCGGTATGACAACCGAGCGAGGTTCTTTCGGCGCAGCGCTCACCGGTCATCCGCCACACCCAGTATTGGGGGTACAACAGAATATCGGTGGCTTGCCCGAACGCCTGGGGAAACCGTTGCTGCAACCAGTACAATTGCCGCCCCAGGTTCAGGCCCGCCGAC
>NZ_DFTP01000089.1:24479-28773 GCF_002381585.1 Marinimicrobium sp. UBA4209 | reverse complement strand
CGGGAGAGCGGGTTTCGGAGAAATCCGGTCGAACGCCGGTGTAGTCCCCAGTTATTGCGTCAGGGCCCGCGTATTCATAATCCAGAATCGGAAGCACCAGCCCATTACCGGAGCCTTGCCTATCAACGAGGGCCGCCGTAGCGCCGTGGGTGGTGACACTGATTGCGGTGATGGAAAACGCGTCCGACACCTCGCGAACCGCCTCGCAGAACCAGTCCCATATGGCATCCACATCGAAGTGGGGATAAAGCGGATTCTCTACCACGGCATTGCGCCTGGTTTTCTCGAACCGACTCTCGAGATGCTCATCGAGAACATGCACTTTAATGTTGGTTTTACCAATATCCAGAATCAGAATGTTACTCATTGAGACAAATTCACCATGTCGTGTTGTCGCCGGGATAGCTGCATGATTCACCCCGGTTCAAGTCAAGTGTTCCGGTTAACGTTGGGCGTGCTTCTCTTTCAAGTGGGACCAGAGGGTCGCCGAGATCAGATAAGTCGCCGTTGGAAGAAAGACCCAGTGTTTGACCAGGTCAATGTTACCCGAATCGACGCTGTACAGCCCAAGCCCCAAGCAAACCAACAACGAGCCGATCGCCACCACAGCGGATGCGGCCATGGCGGGCGAACCGAAGCGGCCTGCGTCAGCGCCAGCTCGCGTCTGGGGCGCATGCAGATACTGCTGTTCGGCCTGCTTGCGCTGCGCCTCCTCCGCTTCGTGCACCGAAGATTGCAGGTAGGATCTGGCCGCCCCACTCCAGGCCGCCAGGGCGGTATACACGGCCGTCGCGGTAACCCAGGTCGGAATGAGCAGGAAAAACAGATGAATGCCCAAACGGTGAAAACCCCATGCCGCGCACAGAGACAGAAGCCAGGCCAGGCATGCGGGCCAATTGAGATAGGCCTTTCGATAATGGTTCCAGTATCGGGTCAGGCCAATCCGGGGAAAGATCCAGTGTTCGGTCACAATGACCGCGCCAATCGGCGCCAGGATCAGCCCCATCAGGCCCACAAAACTCATCAACTGGGTAAACACAAACGGGAAACAGGCGATGACGGTAGTCACCGCACCGGTAATGGCGGTGACCGTGGTGCGACGCCACCGGGGATGCAATGACTGAAACGCTAGCCCGGCCCGGTAAATGGTCGGATTGGACGTTGTCCAACCCGCGATGATGACGACCAATATCCCGGTCGCGCCAAGGGCCTGATAGGCAACCGAGCCCGCATCCAGTTTCTC
The DNA here is from genome assembly GCF_002381585.1 of Marinimicrobium sp. UBA4209. Taxonomy (NCBI): domain Bacteria; kingdom Pseudomonadati; phylum Pseudomonadota; class Gammaproteobacteria; order Cellvibrionales; family Cellvibrionaceae; genus Marinimicrobium; species Marinimicrobium sp. UBA4209. Next base: position 27,530 of record NZ_DFTP01000089.1, on the reverse strand, counting down.
AATGGAGGTATTGAGAACGAGCGCCGCCCCGGCGCCCATCACGCCGGCGCACACCCAGGCCAGATAGTGGCCAATAAACATCCCCAACACAGACAGAAACCCGTAGGACGACTTTCTGGCATAGCGCAATATGGTCATATCTGACAGGCCGCCATGCATGGCCAGGTTGGCCACCCAGGCAAAAGCCGCCACATGCCAGAGCCCGAGCCCGTCTTCGTCACCGCGCCATATGTGAGAATCGGCGATCAATAGCAGCCGCTGCAGGAAAGAGGACTCGGGCGCGAGCGGAGTCGCGTCACGCAGAACGGTGAGCATGGTCAAGCCGCCCACCACAAACATCATGATCATCCAGGGTGCGCAGACTTGCGCAAACACCGCCAGACGACGAAACCCCTTGGTAGAGACAATGGTCACCACAGCACCCACCAACAGGGCCACAGCCACGAAGGCGGGATCGGTCGGGTACCACTCAACCTGCGGGCCGATACCGAAAAGAACTCGGGCCGCCGAGGCGGATACCGTGATCATGGCGCCCGCCAACACACAGAAAAGCAGACCATTCACAACGCTATAAAGGTTGATCAGCCCCTTCCCGCCAATTTTCTTCAGGTAGGCGTAGAGCGTCAGACGCGTGTCCACCGCGATCGGTGCACACACCAGGCCCCAGGTCAGTACCGCCGCCAGGTTGCCCCACAGCAGCCCCCAGAGCACATCGGCAACACCAACGCCCCAGGCCACAAAGCTGGCGCCAATGACAAATTCCGTGCCCGCCACATGCTCACCGGCATAACTGGCGGCAAAATGGCGGGCGGGCTTCAACTGATCGGGCCGCAAGGGCGCCTGCTCAAACTCATCGTGGGACGGCATGTTCACTATACTTATTTGTATTGTTGACGGTATTCGAGGGTTCGGGCCGCGACAGGCAGGCTCGAACTGAACATTAATGATCAGTTATGAACAATAACGTCAAAATAGCATTTAAACAACCTCAAAACCCATAAAGATTCGATCAACTTCACCTTGACCCTCCATTTTTGCTCATTTATAATCACTCTCAATCAGAAATTCGGATTATGAATCCATTATTCACCTGAAATAAGAGCGACGACCATGGCCTCGAAATTAGATAACCTCTGGAATGATCAAGAAGCCGCCAAGATGAGCGAGCCCGAGCTGTTGAAGTACCGCTCCAACCTGCTCGGCTCCGACCTGCGCATCACCAACTTCGGCGGAGGCAACACCTCGGCCAAACTCACCATGAAGGACCCACTGAACGGTCAGGACGCCGAGGTGCTCTGGGTAAAAGGCTCCGGGGGTGATCTGGGCTCGATCAAACTCGATGGTTTCTCCACCCTTTATATGGAGAAGCTGCATCAACTGAAAGACCTGTACCGGGGCCTGGAGCACGAAGACGAGATGGTGGGCTACTTGCCCCACTGCACCTTCAACCTGAACCCCCGCGCCGCCAGCATCGATACCCCGCTGCATGCCTACATCCCCCATAAGCATGTAGACCACATGCACCCGGATGCCGCCATCGCCATTGCCTGCACCAAGAACAGCAAAGAACTGACCGAAACGATTTTCGAAGGCGAAATGGGCTGGCTGCCCTGGCAGCGTCCGGGCTACGACCTGGGGCTGAAGCTGGAAAAAGTAGCCAAAGACAATCCCAACCTGAAGGGCATCATGCTGGAAGGTCACGGTATCTTTACCTGGGGCCCCACATCCAAAGACTGTTACCTGACCACGCTGAACATCATTCAACGCGCGCAGGACTGGCTGGAAGCAAACAACAAAACCGACGCCTTCGGCGGCATCAAGTATGACAACCCCCTGGATGACAGCCGTCGGCAAACCGTCATCAGCGAACTGATGCCCCTGATTCGCGGCAAAATCACCAACGAGCAACGCAAAATCGGCCACTTCAACGATTCCGATACCGTGCTGCAGTTCGTGAATTCCAAAGACCTGGAGCCACTGGCCGCCCTGGGCACGTCCTGCCCGGATCACTTCCTGCGCACCAAGATCCGCCCGCTGGTTTTGGATTTCGACCCCACCGCCAAGGACCTTGATGCTGAACTGGCACGCTGCGTGAAGGGATTGGATCAGCAACTTGAAGCCTATCGCGAGGATTACGCGGCGTATTACGATCGTTGCAAGCGGGGCAACAGCCCGGCCATGCGCGACCCCAATGCGGTGGTTTACCTGGTGCCGGGGGTCGGCATGATCACCTTTGCCAAAGACAAGGCCACCGCGCGCATTGCCGGTGAGTTCTACGTCAACGCCATCAATGTGATGCGCGAAGCCAACGGCGTCAGCGAGTATGTGGGCCTGCCGGAGCAGGAAGCGTTTGATATTGAATACTGGCTGCTTGAAGAAGCGAAATTGCAGCGCATGCCCAAGCCCAAGTCTCTGGCCGGCCGCATCGCCTTCATCACTGGTGGCGCCGGAGGTATCGGCAAGTCCACGGCCATCCGTATGGCCGAGCAAGGCGCCTGTATCATGTTGGCCGACATTGACCAGGCCGGTCTCGACCGCGCACAGAGCGAATTGACTCAGGCGTTCGGGAAAGATGTCATTCGCCAGGTGCACTGCGACGTGACCAAACCCGAATCGGTCGCCGGCGCCATGACCGAGGTTGCCCGGGAGTTCGGCGGCATCGACATTCTGGTGTCCAACGCCGGCATTGCCAGCTCCGCCCCGCTGGATGAAACCAGCCTGGACCTGTGGGACAAGAACATCAGCATCCTGGCCACCGGTTACTTCCTGGTCGGTCGCGAAGGCTTCAAACTGATGAAACGGCAGAGCACCGGCGGCTCCGTGGTCTTTATCGTCAGCAAGAATGGCCTGGTGGCCTCTCCCGGTGCGTCGGCCTACTGCACAGCCAAAGCCGCCGAAATCCAGTTGGCCCGCTGCATCGCGCTGGAGGGAGCCCCTCTGGGTATTCGCTGCAATGTGGTCAACCCCGACGCGGTACTGCGCGGTTCCAAAATCTGGGACGGCGAGTGGCGCCAGGAGCGTGCCGCAGCGTACGATATCAGTAACGAAGAA